>JAKAPN010000047.1 GCA_021822995.1 archaeon | reverse complement strand
GAGCGCGCTCTTCCTCTTGGTCGATGGGGCGCACGACCCGGCGACGGTCGCGCTGCTCCGGTCCCTCTTCAACACCCAGGCGGTGCACGACCCGAAGGGCCTGAGGGTCGTGAAGCGGGCGCGCTAGGGCCCCGCAGAGTGGGCGGGCTTCCTTGCAGACAGATGGTGAAATTCGTTCGCTTCAGGTCTAGACGGGCGGTGGGAATCCGATTGATTGTATGGCCTAAAGCACCTCGCGTTGGACACCCAGGGGCGCAACCAGTCCCACAAAAACTCTAATATACTAATTGGATATGATATACTATCAGTATGAGATGGGTGCCATCGTGGCTGGGTCTGCTTTACGCCCAGATCTACGCCCGTTTTGGCCACGCGGAGTTCACGACGGAGGAAGCCAAGGAAGCCGGGGGATCCAGCACGAATCTGAACCTGGCTCTCTCGAGGCTCGCGTCGGCCGGGTGGATTGTACGAACAAAGCGAGGGAGGTATGTCGCCGTCGAACCCCTCGCGGCGCTTTCCGGACTTGCCAACGGCTGGTCCGACAGGTTCCGCGACAGAACCGTCTTTCCGTGCCTGGAGGTCGCGGTGGGTGAGCTCTTCGGCCTCTACGGGGACAGGCTGGTGTCGCTCGCGCTCTTCGGCTCGTGCGCCAGGCTCGACGAGGGGAAGACGAGCGACATCGACCTCCTTGCCGTCGCCAGGGGCGTGAGCGACGGTTACGCCGACAGGCTGAAGGAGCTGCGGCGCGTCAAAGACGCGACCTCGAGGCTGAGGGCGAGGCAGTGGCTCGAGTCAGGGGAGTTCCACCTTGTCGACGTGACGGTCCTGAAGGTTGACGAGTTGGCGGCGAATGACGTGTTCCTCCTGGACCTGACGCAGGACGCGGTCGTGATCTTCGACAGGGACGACACGCTAAAGCTGGCGCTCGAGAGGGTCAGGGGGAGGCTGAGGGAGAGCCGTTCGAGGAGGGTGGCGGCTCCATCGGGTTCGTGGTACTGGGAGCTGGAGCCTGTTCCGGCTGAAAGGCGAAGGGCGCACCCCCCTTGAGCATGGATGATTTCGCGAAGGACTACCTGAAGAGGGCGGGCGAGAGACTCCTTGCGGGAGAGGCAGCGATGGCGAGAGGGAGCTACCCGGAGGTGGTGAGGTACTCGCAGGAGGCCACCGAGCTGTCGCTGAAGGCGGTACTGAGGTCGGTGGGGATCGAGTACCCGAAGGTCCATGACGTCGGAGAGATCCTCGTCCTCTACAAGGACAGGTTCGAGGGTTGGTTCGCGAAGGAGGTCGAGAGGATGGCAGTGTTCTCTGCAGAGATGATGGCGAAGAGGAGCGCCGCCCTCTACGGCCTCGAAGCGACGGGGAAGCCGCCAGGCGAGGTCTTTGACGACCCCGTGGAGTCCGGGGCGGACCTTGAGGAGGCGAAGAGGATACACCAGCTGTGTGGAAGGCTCATCGGGCCGAAGGCGGACTGACAAGGCCGACTGCTAACCCGGTTGTTGTGGTTCACGTTCGACCTTCTGTCTTGCCGCAAGGGGGGGTTTGCTCCCTGGTCTGTAACATCTGTAACCTTTGTAACACAGCTGGAGATCTCACTGGGCTTTGGCCATCATCGACCCTGCCTCCGGAATCGGCGTTGCTTTGTTACCGGGCGGGTTCAGCCTCGAGGCCTAAGCGTGCCTGAAGAGAGACAGGAGCGGCTTGCTGAAAAGGACAGAGGGGCCCCCGAAGCCGACTGTGATGGTGACACCCAACGCCGCCGCGGCAGACATGTTTGCTAAGGTCATGGACGCGGCACCGGGCCTGCCGCCCCGCCCCCGTTCGCCCCGGCTTCCCTGCTTCCTCCCAGAACTTCATTGCGAATGTGGAGGGATGCCCCTCCCCCCGGGGGGCCGAGCAGGTGGCTGAAGCTCCATCACCCGGGGCGCGCCTGTAGGCTCTGCTCCGAGCTGGGTCGCAGTCTCACGTCCCCTGAACTCACGCTCATGCCCTTTCGCAAAGGATGCGCCTAACCACCGGCCGAGAGCTGGGCGCCCTCCGGAAAGCCGAAACCGGCCGCCGGATGGATGCCGCCGTCGCCTTCATCACCTTCATGGCAATCGTGTCCACCGGAGATTGAGTCGAGAGAAGCAGTTGTCGTCCAAAGCGATCAGACTTCGCTCGCTCGGAGAAGCAAGTCCCGCGAACTGTCTCTCCGCAGGTGCAGGCTGCCCGCGAACTTCTTCAATGCTCAGGGCGTATTCGTGGATTCGTACTCTAAATAGTAAAACTGGTGGAGATTCCTTACTTTCCCGATATCAGAAGCTAGGGCGCTGCCAACTTGATGGTACCGGGCATACAACAAGCCCACACCAATCGCACCGGATGGCCTGGTCATTGGTGTTGCCATGCGATGAAAGGTCGCGTCGTCGACGTGCACCACAGAGGTGAAAAAGCCCACCCACCCCGCCAAGTTGCGCGCCTAATCCTGTTGCACTCTTGCAATAACCAATCTACCCAAGAGGAGAAATGGCTCCTCAATTCTCGTCCTGAGTGCGTACGCGAGCAGGAGGCACCCAAGGGCTCCCAGCGGAACCACCAAAATCATGGGCAGGACCAAACGGGCAAGCGGGAGGAGTATGAGCAGTTGGCTGAGATAGAGAGAGTACGAAATTCGGCCCAACCACAGGGACACCCGGTTGGTAAACACGCGGCTTCCCTGCATTGTGGCAATGATCAAGGAATACGCCAAAGCGTCGAGTACTGGTGCGATTGGGTTGTTCAGATTCTCTACCAAGATGAGACCAGCACCGACCCAGACTGCAACGCCAGCTCCATTTAACCACGAGGCGTTCGGAAGTTTGGCCCTTGCGACCCACATTCCTGCAACATAATCAACGAGGTAAGAGGGTAACTGCTGCAATGCGTAATCAGTGTGTGGGACCAGGAACCGATAAGATAGACTGAGGGCGGCGGCAAGAATAAGCAGATAGGTCGAGTCCGCCCGCTTCGAGATCCAGAGCAGTGCTGGGAAGAGGATAAAATAGAACGCTTCCTCAAGCGCCAGAGTCCAAAAGGGAAGAGCTACGAACGTCTGCGGAAAGTAATTCTGGGCATAGATAATCCAAAGAGGAGATAGGTGGACATAACCAGCTATTGCGAAGAGGATTACGCAGAGATAGTACAGCGGGAAGGTCCGGAACACGCGCTTCAATACATATCTAATGTCGACTCCCGTATCTGAATACAAGAATGCGAGCAGGTATCCGCTGAGCACGAAGAAGAAGTCTACACCAGACCAACCATAGAAACCGAGGCGCGAGACTGTCAGCAAGTACCCGAAGGACGGAAATAAAACGCCGATGTGATATATTAGGACGTAAAGAGATGCTAATCCACGCATGCCAGTGAGGCCGGGTATTTCACCTCTGGACGTCAACGTGCTTTAAAGTGTCGCCGCTCGCGGGTGATCCGCAGAAATGGAGACCATTTGAGAAGGGTGACGGCAACGAACATCACCGTTGACACGAAGAACAAGTCCGCGTTGGTGAACCAGGGAAAGATTCCATAATCAGCCTGAAACTGGGTAACGTGTAGGTTCCATTCCGAATGGTCGAAAGCGAAAATTTCAAGCCCCAGCGGCAAAAGCGCAAGAGAAAAGACCTGAGCCACATTTAGGAATGCTTTCTTGGCTCCTAGATTCTGATACCTACTAGACGTTGAAAGAATCAGGAGTAACGCAAGCAGCAACGAGAAGAAATCGTAAAACTCCTGAAGGCCCATCCAGAAGAGAGAGCATAATTGAGCAATGATGATGTTGTATGTTTGATAGAATGGAAACGGAGGGTAGGACAAGACGTGCGATGTTCCGAGAAACAGTATATTGAGGAGTAATATCGACGCGAGATATGTCCTCCTTGAGGCAAGCTGATTGCGGCTTGGCCAAAATGACTTTCCAAAGTATCGGGCCACCAAGATTGCCAGGCCAACCGCCATCATCGTCACTAGAGCCATCAAAACCTGAAAGAACCAATTCGGGTAAAGTTGAGTCCATTGTAATCCATTAGCAGTGGAAACTAGTGTTCGAGCAGTGTCTTCTGCTTGCGCTTGGCTTGCTATTTCGTAAATGGTTATCAGAAAGAACAAGAAAAGGCTCGAAACCAGAACCGGCAAGAGCCTAAGCCTGTTAATCATAGTATCAGCTCCTCGATTGGAGGAGAAACCTGTCGCCCAAGACTCGTGATGGAAGGCTGTGACATGATCAATCTCCCGCCGCCTCTAGGCAGTCTGGGCCTGCATTCGCAAACTGTCTTACTGACAACTTGTTCATCGTTCGGAGAACTGCGTGACGGGCCGGAACCCTTTCCTTGAACATACCCAGATAAAATACCATTGCAAGGACGTTGTATAGTGTCTCCCAGACCCAGTTCGAAGGGGTGTAACCCTGCCCAAAAGCACCGAAGACAACCGGTGCTCCTGAGACGAGGTAAACCGATTCAAACATGAGGAACCCTATGACCCACTTGAAATCTACGGCCATATTTCTCCTGATGGCCAGTACGCCGAGCCCTGAGATCAGCGACAGGATCAGTATGTAGCGATACCATTCAGGTGAAGCCATGACAGAACCCCAGGCCAGGCTGGCCGGGTACTTGGCCAGGAAGTAGGCTGTGTTCCAGGCGAGTTCCTCAAACCCCCAGAGAAACACGAAATACAGTACTTTGATGGGATAGAATCTCTTCACAAGCAGGTAGGAAACGCCCCAAAGAATAACAGTGTGACAATACGGATAGACGATGTAGAAGTCAACCTGGGCATTCGGGCCGAAGTAAGCGATCTTGAGTGCGGAATACGCTACCAGCACTGCGACTTCGGCGCCAAAAGTGATGTTCAGGCCCCTGTTTAGCGTTGTGAGCACACTTGGGCCTGAGAGCGGCCACTTCATCTGACCAGGCTGCCTTTGATTTTACGGTGGAGCGCGTATTCCACAAGTATAGCAGTGGAACTTCCCGCTATGCAGACCGTCAGGAGGAACATGTTAGTGAGCCACGCAGGAGCGATGGTCATAACCGGGAAGCCCACCTCCCCCGAATCGAAGAGAGCGACCTCAATTGGCAATGGAAGAACCAACAGGAATGTCCACAACAGAGCACGCGTCAGCTTCGGCGCTAATCTGCTGCTGACTGCCAGAGACGCTGCGGAGACATAGAACAGAGAAACTAGAAAAACAGACAGGACATCAGCGGTCGCCAACCCCGTTCTGCTGAACACATAGGTGAACCATTCGCCCAGAGGGCCCAGCATGTGGCTGGTCCAGGCGAACAGGAGATTGAGTACAGTGGCCGACATTACCGCAAGTCCGAAATCGGTCTTCATGGAATCTCGATCTTTGGCTCGGATTTCGTCACGAGAAGCAGACCTTGCGTCATGACAAGCAGGGTGGCGCCCAACCCGAGCAGGTCCCAGTTGGTGAACGCAGCCAGGGGGGTCCCAGCAACTGCGGCGATCACCCACTTATCCATGAAATATGGAACGAAATACCAAAGGCCAAGCTCGAATAGAACAATGACTGTTCCTGCGAGGCGGATGGTCTGAAGCAAGTTCCGTCCACGTGATTCTCCTCTGTTAAGTATGAGAAAGGAAAGCAGGAATAACAGAAGGTATAGCCCTGTTTCTACCCCATAAAAGCCGAGCACCAGCGGAATCACCCTGCCAAGTGTCAAAGTGTAGCCCATAGCGATGTAACTAGGTATCCCAGTCCCCCAGTTGTAGTCAATCCCTATGTTTCCCAGGAAACCGAACAACGCGAACGTCATGACGACAACCCCGGCGATATCGGTCTTGTTGCGGAAGGAAATCGGATTCAACTACATTCACTCCCGACGGGCTTCGACACTGGAGCTTCTAGTTCCGCGGCTCAAGGCCATATAAAAGGAGAGGCGCACATCCGCGTTGCCAGGCTGTGCGCCTGACTTCATTGCTCTACCGCCTAGGTGAAGGTCCCAGTGAAGGAGATTGCGCCGCCATTGGAGGCCCCTAGCGACCCACTGAACGCCTCGCCCGACGTCCCTGCCGGCGGAGTGGCGCTCCAGGTGATGGAGCCACCTGTCGTGCCCAGAACCAATGAAAGGGAGCTCCCAGCTGTCACTGTAGGTGGAGTCGCGATGGTGCCGGTGTAGGTGATGCCTCCGTACACGAGCGTGATCGAGTCGATTGCTGCGTTAGCTGTGCCGGTATTTTGGATGGTAATCGTCCCAGTGCCGGGAGATGCTGAAGTGATAACAGTGGCTGCAACAGCCAGACGGGCAGTACTCGTGAACGACCCGAACAGCCCGAACACGAACCCTGCGATTGCGATGGCTGCGATGAGTGTGATTGCGATGAGGATGACTGTGGCTATGACTGGCGAAATGGCTTTTCTTCCTTTGACGTTCGTTATCTGCATGTTACTCAGACCCCTCCAGCCGCTTAAATAAGAATTGTGTATCAACAATTAGTGTCTGAAGTCTATATTATTATAGCAAGAAACGCGAGGAACGCCCAAACTCTTCATGGTGCGAAGAGCAAAGCATGCAAATTGTTGATTCCTACCACGTAGAACAAGAACAGATCGGCCCCTGCCAGTGTGACCAGCCCCGCCAGCTTCAGCGTCTTGACCTGCATTTCGTGCTTTCCAGTCTTGTCTTGTATGAACACGAGGTAGAACAGCGGTAGCATTGGGAGATACTTGAAGGCCAAAGCGAGGAGGTAGCCCTGGAACTGCAAGTTGAACAGCGCAGCCGCGATGGGGTTCTCCTCGTGGAAGAGCGGACCAAAGTCGAACGCCAGGGTCGTGGTGTAGACGTCCAGGAAGGTCAGGCACACGAACCCGATGAACAACGGCCAGACGAACTCCTGCAGAGTCTCGAGGTCGAGCTGCATGATCCATCGTTTGTCCCTTTCTGACGCCATCTTGTAGTGCCAAACGAGCCTAGCCTTCCAACGTCCAAGACGAGCAGGAGCCGCGAGACCCAAAATCGGGATGCTAAGAAGCCCGCGTCGTACTTAAGCCGATTTGCCGAGTTGCCGATCCGTATCTCGCGAGGATATCATCAGCCTCGCCTTGGCTCTCGGCTCACCAGGCCCCACAAGGTCGAAGGGTACCTGGCCACGGCATCGAGGGCGCTCCCGCTTGGAAGGGCGCACTCAGTTTTCAGCGCTCTTGATATCGGCCATTGGCAGGAACACTGGTTTTGCATCTTCAGAGGGACCGTCCCCTGGGACAGTCGGATTCAGCTGCGCCCTAACGAGCCTGAACGGGTTTATCGCCCTCGCGAAACGCGATATCGGTTTCCTCATCCATATCACTATGAAGGCATCGAACCCCGCATAAAGCACCCCGAACCCCAGACCGAACCCGTAGGCCCCGATCTGGTAGGCGAACAGGATGCTGGCCACGTCCACCAGCGAGGCGACGGCGTTCTCGAAGACTTCCGGGTCGCTGGCTCTGAGTCCCACGTCTGAGACTCGTAACCCCATGATATTAAGCGACATGGATTCGCAATTCATCAGAACGCCCCCGAATCACCATAGGCCCCCTCCGCCGAGCGCTTTGCCGTGACATCCTCCCACGACTGAAGCCGTGGGCTTCCAGCGGCGGGCTTCTTGCCGGGCGGCACGATCCACGTCGCGTATAGT
>JAKAPN010000046.1 GCA_021822995.1 archaeon | reverse complement strand
TGGGCATAGAAGGTGGTACGTCAGAGGGATTGAAAGCCGTCCAGCCACCTCGGAGTGCGGAGAATCGTTCACAGCCACGTGCCGGATCCCGAAACCGAAGGCGATTCGCGCGCAGACCGCGGAGGCAATCGAGACGGCCACCTGGGGATCAAACTTCTTGACCAGCGGGATGAGCTCCGCCTGGCGCCCGGTGGCTGCCAGCAGCTGCTCCTCCTGACCGCGGGCGCCCCTTTCCCCCACATACTCGAGCTTGAGCCCCGACCGTTCGGCCAGGGGACCGACTTCACGGTATCTCCTTGAGGTGGCCAGGACCTCGGCGCCGGCTTGCTCCAGGGCATCAATCACGGGCTTGAAGAAGAGCACCTGCTTGGGAGTCAGCACGTCGAACCATGCGCGCAACCTGGGTTCCTCGCCCCTTCCGGCAGAGCCTCGATACTAATCCGTTTGCCCCCCTTTCAAAGTATAATACCAAACGACCAGCGAGCCACGAGAGCTCTTGGCAAAGATTAGGGTCGCGATGTACGGGCTCACGAGCGAGGCATACAGTCTTGCCGCGGAGCTCGTGGACAGGGCACAGGTCACCATAATCGACGAGACCCTCCAGATGGCCATGGACATAGAACCTGGGTTCCTGAAGAAGAACCCGAACCTCCAGGAGGTGATGTCGGAAGAACCCCTGCTGAGCTTCAAGCCCCTCGAACAGGTTTTGGGGGACGCGCAGGTGATCTTCTTCACCCCAAAGCTGAGGAGGCCGTCAGAAGAGACGCTGATAGAAGCAGGCTCGAAGATGAGGGACATGGCCAAGTACCTGTCCAAGGGAGTGACGGTAGTCAACTCCCTCCCGACGGGCCCGGGTGGAAATTCTGACAACATCATGATGGTCGAAAAACAGACGGGCTTGCAGGTCGGGTCGACGCTGACATACGCCTATCTGCCACTGAGGCCGAAGGACCCGAAGCCGGCAGTCGTCTCCGTCGCCGGGATGCAGGAAAAGGGGCCCCTCCAGGCCCTTGGATATTCACCCAACTCCCAGAACGTGTTCTCCGCTGAGCTCGAGTACGCCGCCGGGGTGATGGAAGATGCGGTAAAATCAGTGACCGAGATAGAGATGGCACGGAGGGGGCGCGAGGCGAGGGTCGCCCTTCAGCGCAAGTCCGAGGTCTACATCGACGAGTTCTCGAAGTATCTCTTCGAACTGAAGGCCATACAGGCGAGCGAAGAGACCGGCGAGTCGATCTCGTACCTGGCCGGTGCCGCTCTGAAGAGCTTCGAGAATTATGTGAGATACGTCGTGGATGAGACGAGGGAGGTGCTCAAGGAGAAGCAGTTGAAAGCCAGCCGGACGAAGATCTCGCTTCTCTGGAACCTGGACAGGTACGAGATGCGCGGTGAGCGCCTGCAGGTGGCCGAGAGCATACAGCAGAGGCTGCGGGACTACGTTACCGACGTCGATATTGTGTCAGGCTCGAAGGCAAAGGCCGGACCAGAAGTCTTCGACCCGCTGAAGCACAATGTGGTGATAGTCTGCTCGAAAGAGGACCAGGAATCGTACAAGGCCATGAAGAAAGGGCTGGGGAATTCGGAAGCGACCCTGATCTCGGCCACGCCGGCTTTGCGCAGAGACTAAGCGGGCCCGTCAGTTGATAATCGACTGGCTAACGTAGAGGTCCCCCGTCTGTATGGTGACGCCGAACTCGGGGAGGGGCGAGGGAGGGGGGCCGCCCTGGACGCTGCCGTTCGCAGGGCTGAATGATCCAGCGTGACACGGGCAGTATATTGACGAGCCAGTAAAATCGACTACGCAGCCGGCGTGGGTGCACAGAGCGCTGAAAGCCCTCCATTGCCCGCCGAAATCAACCAGTATGGAAGAGCCGTGGGTAGGGTGGGTGAAGTACGCTGAGGTCTTCCCAGCGAGCGACGACAGGGGGGCCACGTAGACGTACCCTGCTGGCGCGAGCTGCCCACTCCCTGGGGTGACAGGCTGGATGGAGGAAGGCAGAGTCTGACCATCGAGCTTGGTGAACGCCTCGACGAGCCCGAAGATCCCGATCGCCCCGAACACAGCTGCCATAGAAGCCCTCCTGAGGAACTCCCGTCTGTCCGAGGTGGTCACCTTCGCCTCGGACGGAGCTTCTGGAAGTTGTAGGCGCTGCTCACCAGGGCGATCGAGCCTGCAGCCAGCAGCGTCGGGACAGACACGTAGGCAGGGAAGTTCACTCCAGACGACGCTGCGTGGACCAAGATCAGGGCCAGGAGAGCCACGGCGAGCGAGCCGTGGAGCAAGAAAGAGTCCCTGTTGCGCTCAAGGAAGCCGATGCCGGTTAACCAGAGGACGGCCCCGAGAGCGAAAGCTGCATACCCAAGGTCCAGCGGCAGCGTGACCGGGGGGCTGAACATGACTCCGATATGGACGGCGAGGAGCACGAGAGCTAGCAGGGCGACGAAGACGTGTATCTTCCTTAGCTCCTCGGAACCCCCCATCGGCTTCAGCAGCCGGGCCCGGAACGCCATCATGAAAGCCGAAAGGCAGACCAGGCTCAGCGCGGCAACGCCGGTGACATTACCGACGAGTATCGACAGTGGCAACGGATACCGCACCGACTAACTGTCGGGGGAACCGCCGCCGTCATCTCCGCCGGTCTGCGACGCCGGAGGCTGGGAGAGGAGGGTGCTGTTAGATCCCGTGCCGGTCGCTCCCGGCGCCTGCGGCGCAGTTTGGGACTGCGCCGGTGAAAACAGGGAGGCAGGGTGCACAAACACAGTTGCGGCCAGGATCCCTCCCACAGCTACAAGCGCGACGAGCGATATCAGAGAGAGCCTGTGCATGACGGCATGGAATTCCGGATTCTATTTAATTCTAGAATGTTGAAAGCGCATGGCAACATCCAGACCGCGGCACGCAGGCGCCTCTGACCCGGGCCCAGGTCTGCTGCCTCCCTCGGAGGCGCTAACCCTTTATCAGCATGGCACTGACGGCGAAATCGATGGTCCGAATCGGCGTGATCGGCACCGGCGGCTGGGGAAAGAACCACGTACGGGTGTTTAACGAGCTGCAGTGCCTTGCCGCCGTGTGTGATGTAGACCAGCAGCGAGCCGATTCATTCTCGAGGAAGTTCCACGTCCCCGGATATACTTCGTTGGACACGATGCTGAACAAGGAGAAGCTCGACGGCGTGACGATCTGCACCCCTGCCTCGACCCACTTCCAGATGGCGACGCAGGCGCTCGCCGCCGGCGTCCACACCCTGGTCGAGAAGCCGATGACCACCAACGTGAAGGACGGGGAGCGCCTCATCGATGCGGCGAAGAGCGCGAACAGGTTCCTCACGGTGGGGTTCATCGAGAGGTTCAACCCTCCCATCACCGCGCTTAAGCAGATGATTTCTGACGGCAAGTTGGGCGACCCTGTCCTCTTGGAGTTCCATCGGGAAAACAGGCGAGGACAGAACATTAGCGACGTGGGGATAGTGAAGGACGCCTCGGTCCACGATATCGATACCGCATGCTGGCTGTTCGGAGAAGTCCCCAAAGTCGTGTATGCCAGGGTTGGGGCGTTTTACCCCCCCATGGAGCATGAGGACTTCGCGACCATCCTGATGGGGTTCTCAGGTCAGAAGACAGCGTTTCTGGTCACCAATTGGATCACACCAAACCGCGTCAGGACGCTCAGCGCTGTCTTTTCGGGCGGGGTCGTCGACGTCGATTTCGTGACGCAGCAGACGAGCATACATGAAGGGTCGTCGACCACGGTACCGACGAGGCCGGTGCAGGAACCCCTGATGCTCGAGTTGAGAGGGTTCACCGATGCCATCAGCGAGAAGAGGGAGCCCATCGTGACAGGAAAGGACGGCCTCAACGTACTTAGGGTCGCAGAAGCAGCTTTGGCGTCCAGTTCTTCAGGGACTCCGGTGTACATCGAATGAAGAAAGTCACGAACTTCGTGTCCCCCGACGCCAAGCTCGGCAGGAACGTCAGAATCTGGCACTTCGCATATGTAGGGTCAGGAACGGTAATAGGCGACAACGTCAAGATCGGTTCCCTAGCTCACGTCGACTACGACGTGAAGGTCGGGAGCGGGACTATGATCGAAGGCAGCGTCTACATTCCGCCGATGTCGAGGATAGGAAAGAACGTGTTCCTTGGGCCGGCCGCAGTATTGACCAACGACCCGTATCCGCCCAGCAAGAAGATGATCGGGGTCACGATTGAGGACGGCGCGGTCATAGGAGCCCGCGCGGTGATCAAGGCAGGGGTCAGAGTGGGAAAAAGAGCGGTCGTAGCGATGGGAGCGGTGGTCACGAAAGACGTCCCTGCCGGGAAGGTCGTCATGGGAGTCCCGGCAAGGGTGGCATATACCAGGAAAGAGTTCGACGCTAAGATGAAAGAGTGGGAGAACGCCCGATCTTAGAGCGCACGTACAGATTTGTGAGCTCGTCCAGCACGAAGAACCAGACGGCACCTAGCACCACGATGAGGAACACCTTCAGCAGCGCCAGCGAGGTGTAGTCGGTTATGCTGTGAGGTATGGGACCGAGTGGGACCACCAATATGAAGAAGGCATAGGTTTCCACTATTATCAGCAGGAAGGCGACCAGTTCGATAAAGAACAGGGGGAGTAGCTTCAAGCTAGTACACCCAAGTCAGGACAGATATTCCAATTGAAAAGGCGCAGGCGACGGCAGTCAGGGCGACTATGCTCCTCACAAGGTCCCTTTCTGAAAGGGGCGAAGCCAGGAGCACCAAGCGCACCAGGGTGTTGGGAGCGTCCTTCTCGGTAGACGCGTGAAGAAGGCCGTCGCTCCCGATGAAAGTCGGCCTAGAGCGCATCTTCCGGCGCTCGACGAACCCTCTGACGCTCGATAGGGTATAGAACGAGTTCAGTATCGCGGGGACGATTGCGATTATCGCCGCAACTTCGACGCCCCCGGTTATGGCGAGCCCCGCGAACATGGCTCCGAACATCAGGCTACCGCTGTCCCCGTCGAACGCCCTTGCGGGATATCTGTTGTAGACCAGGAACGCCATAGACACAGCCACCAGCGGGAGAACCGAGGCCACCCTGGCGGTCGAGAACCCGGCCGAGAAAGCCTGGTGCAAGACGACCCCAACGAGAAGAGCCAGCGAAGTGAGGAGGGAGAACCAGGATATCTCCCCGTTGAAGGCGTCCATCATGTTGAACGCGTTGGCGACGACAGGGAAGGCGACAACGGCGAGTGCGGTGTAGATTATGAAGTGCGGACTCGTGTCACCCAACAGCGGGAATGTGAGGTCCGGCTTGTAGAGGTTCTGCACATAACCGCCCATTCCGACGAAGGCCAGGCCTGCCAGGAGCAGCAACAGAGGTTTTGTCTTCCCACCCAGCACGTAGAGGTCGTCAGCGAGCCCCACGGCAAAAGCCACCCCGGCCCCGAGTCCGACTGCGACTGGGATCAGCGAATGGAAGAACCACCCGGCGACGAGCTCGCCCACGAGAGCGGCAACGAAGAGCAGCGGCCCCGCCGGTTCGGGAACCTTTACCGGGGGGGTCTTGTGCATGTCGTCTGAAACCTTGCCGACCCTCCTGAGGTACTTCAGATACGGAGGCATTAGGAGCAGCATCAGAGCCATGGGGACGGCGAATGTGATGAAGAGCGACATTCCTTCGGCGAGGCCCAAAGCCAACGTTCCTTCAGCCGATTCCTTTCTGATTAAATGGTTTCCAGCGTGGTTTACGCCGCTTCAATGTTAAATGCGGCTTATGAATAACCAGGTCGTTGCCAGATTGCAGCACAAATCGAGGGGTTCGGATTCGTGGTATAAGATTGCCAAAGCCCTTTAAGGACTGAGTGGTAATATACGATATATGAGGGTGACTAGGGCAGGTGGGGAGATTTCAACGAGAGTCTTCGCAGTCACTATAGTAATAGTTGCTGGAACTGTCGTTGCCGGATCTTATCTTCTTCAATCGTCTACCCGCACTGCCCAAGCGTCCTTGAGCCCTTACACCTATATAATCAATGGTCTCACTTGTAACCTTCCACCTGGAACTCCTTCCGGTGTGGCGGTCTTGGTCCAGAAAGTCGTACAGTCACAGGGTTTCGAATCTGCAGCCGGTGGTTTACCATACACACTTCTCTCATATAACAACTTCACGAATCATAGTATATATTTCAATGGAACCACGACATATCTTCCAAATGGGATTGAATTGGGTTTCGTAACTTTTGGTAAGGCCACGACTTGTGCGGACCCGAATGTGAGTGGAAACTGGATTCAGTCTATCGATGTTCAGGTGCCCTTCCAAGATGGAGGATATAATGTGACTGGCGAATCTGTTTCGGTTGGTGGAGGGCCCAAGTGAACGTTAATGGACATCTAGGCGCTTGTTATCCAGAGTCCGGCTCGCGCTCTTCAGCGCACTCTTGCTTTCTTTGATACTGTTCCAGCCCGCGGCCGCGCTCGCCTCAAATGGGCAAGATCCCAACACCCAGATTGTAACTTCCAATACATCCAGCGATATCGGATCGTGGGCAAGGGTAGAAATGACGACGTATAGCACATTCGATTTCAGCAATCCAATTGGGAGGTTCAGCGTGCAGCTTAATTCGTTGATAAACGGCGGATCAACTGGATGCGGGACTCGTTGCGCCTATGCTTGGTGGATTCAAGGTTACGTTGATTTGGTGGATCAATACCTCTCGAATCCTGGAGCGTGGGTGGTCCAGTCTCAAATAGAAGCTTGGAACGGCTCCTATGGTCCACAGTTCTGCACGCTCAGTGTCCTCCCTGGTAATGCGATCAACATCAATAGTTCGGGTATGGGAATCCAAGAAGAGTACTTCTTGACAGCAAGCAGTCAAGTGAAGAACGCCCTAACCGTTTTCAAAGGAGGCACTGTTTACTACAGCAACTCTATGACGTGTTCCTATCCTTCGGGTATCGGCTCTGTCAACTACATCAACCAAGTGGAAGGAGTGATTGTAGGTTACGACACAAGTTACCCCCATGCCTCTTTTGCCCCCCTACAATCAGAGATTTTCTCAGGGTACATCGATTTCGTAAGTAATTACAACAAGTTCTACTATGCGTTGACCACGACGCAAACCGGCGAAACGTTGAATCTCTACCAGAACCCAACAAGTGAATTTGGGACATCGTATGGTTCAATGTACCTCTACACCGTAAAATCCACAGAGAACACCGAAACTTCCACCTAGTCTTCTATCACAAGTGCAAGGGCGTGAACCTGGAATCCTCGGTATCAAGACCGGTTCTCCGGTTTCTAATCTAAATACCCATTTTGAATTTGTTAGGGAAGGAGGACCGGAACCACGTGGGGTTTAGGATGGGTCGGCCGGATTTGACCGCATCGCATATGATGGGGGCAGAGAGGCCTTTGAGCCTCCTGTTCATCCATCGTCTGATCACTTCGATTTCAAGAACGTGTGAATCGTACAAATGAGCCACCTAATTTTGTCTGTCGTTCTCACCTTGGGCTCATTGCGTCTCCGCCAGAACGCGCCGTTGACGCATAGGGGGGATTGATAGGAGTCCAGATACCTGGACTTCATCTCCGCTCAGTCGATGGTTTGGCTCCGGTTTATTGGCTCTATCTCGAGTTGCAGGTACTTGACTGGCTCGTTCACGGCCGTTATTGGAACTCGGCTTTCAATGTTAAATAATGCCACTGGATGACCAGCATTCACATGAACGTACGCGATCTGCGGGACGGCATGAGAAGGGTGGACGCCGAAGGCGAGATTGCTGAGATGCAGGAACCCAGGACGGTCAACCTCAGGACTGGAGGGGAGGCG
>JAKAPN010000045.1 GCA_021822995.1 archaeon | reverse complement strand
AGCGTATCACGAAGAGAATCTCATTCAGATCGGATTCCTGAAGAGAGGGTTTCTACAGAGCCTCTCCGCCTCGCCTGAGTTATATACGGATTGCGAGCACATTGCTGTGTGAGATGATATGCTAGTTATGCTGATTCTCTCCAGTCGAACAGAATCTTACTGCTACCGGAGCTAACATGAGCACGCGTTCGTCAGACGACTATCCTACAGAGCAGTACACGTAGAATCCAACCACAAAGACCTGATTTAAGCGGGTGGATGTTCCACTGCTCAAATCTGACCGGACAACGCGCCGTGGCCACCCGTCAGGGCCCCAGGAGGTTGCTGTTCAGGCCGAGCTCCAGGGCCCTCGAATGCAGCCTCGCGTCCCACGTAAGAAAGCGGGCGGCCCCCGCGGCCTTGGCGGTGGCCAGCTGGAGGGCGTCAGCCTGATAGATGTGCGCCCTCTCGAAGATCCTCCAGGATTCGTCGATGATGTCGACCTTCAACGCGAAGATCGAGACCATGCCGTGCCTTATCATCCTGCGCGCCTCGGAAACGAACCTTCCGCGGTTTAGTATGCAATCATCATCTGCCATCCTCTTCATGCTCCTCGCCCTGTCGAGCGCCCCGAGCACCCCTCCCGAGAGGGCGGAGCTGTGGCTCTTCTACGAGTTCGAGCTCAGGCAGGCGATCTCCTTCTGTAGGATGAAATCAGAGCCCGTGAATGGACAACTCAAGGACGTTTTCGGAATCGACCCCCTCCCGGTCAGGGGGCTGGCCAAGGCGGCGAGCGTCGCACTCCTCACCGTGCTGCAGTGGTAGGTGGCGGTCTACCACAACCACGTGACCTGGAAGCGTTACGAGCCATCAAATACATGCTCGGTAGCTGGAGTGGATTCTGTGGCAGAGCTATGCCCATGTCTCGACTAGCCCAGAGGGGATCGAATGCTACCGCCCGCCTGCGAACACTTCAATTAGGCCAGTGTGCTATGTCATTCAAACGACAATGGTGCACACATGGCTCGAGTAGTCGTATTCCACACGAATCTTAACCTTCTGGGCGGGGGCGAAAGAGTGTGCCTAGGGTTCTTGAAGGCGGCGAAGGGGTTGGGCCATACAACCGAGTTGGTGACAATGGTCCCACCGAACTGGCGAAGAATCGCCTCCTTCTTTGGAGAAGCAACAATCCCAGATCGTGTCATTAGCCTCTTCGACAGGCCCAAACGATTTGAGAAGTACAGAAGATTCCTGATGTTCTCCTTCTCCGGACAGTTCAGAGATGCTGATACAATTACCGTCAACAGCACTGGGTACAGATGGCTCCCAGTCCTAGCCGACGTGGTGTATGAACACACCCCCCCTGCAAGCTTGCTCAGAGTACCGACAGGGGGCATGCCGATTCGGAAGCGGATGTACTACCTGCCATTTGATTTTGCTCAGCTATTGTTCCTTCGAACAAGCAAGGACACGACCGTGCTTACCAATAGCACGTATTGCATGAGAAGGCTGAAACCCCTTGTAGAGCGAATCCGGGTTGCATACCCGCCTGTTGACGTGGAGTCATATCTTTGCAGCAAAAGCAGTCGTGACAACACCGTGGTCACCTGCGGCAGGTATGACGAAGGCAAGAATTACGAACTTGTTTTGGAAGTCGCAGAAGCGCTTGACAGACTCACATTCGTCATTATTGGAAGGTCTAGCGGAGAGCTGAGCCAGAAGTATTTCGAAAAACTCGATGCAATTCGCAAGGCAAAGAACCTGAGTAACGTTAGACTAATGCAGAATGCCTCGCTTTCGTCACTGCGTGAAATCATGGCAAGTGGCAAGGTATATCTTCACTCCATGGTAGCTGAGGACTTTGGCATAGCGGTAGTCGAAGGAATGGCCAGCGGGCTGGTTCCAGTTGTTCATAAATCTGGAGGACCGTGGGAAGACGTACTGCAGTGGGGCAAGTATGGTTATGGCTACACCTCTAGAGGAGAGGCAATAGAAATGGTCGCCGAGGCTGTCAAATCGAAACGCTCAAGAGAAGAGTTGATACAGAGAGCCAAGGATTTCACGAAGGAGCAATTCGTTGAGAAAATCAAGGGCGTCTTGATTGAAGCTATGGAACGGAAGAGCATCAGGTTGTCCTAGCGATGCATTCAGACTCGACTGCCACCGGAACCGACGACACGCCGCAATAACAGAGTCTGGATGACCCTTTGAATGGCCGGCCTTCTGTCAAAGATGGACAAAATGTCGAAGGATAATGGCAAATGCGGTCCACCGGCGGTCGGTCTCCGGCCGTATCGCGCTACTCCATGCTTCATACTTAGAAACCCTACAATCGTTCCCCTCATGATAGATAAGGAGCATTTCACTTCTCCCCTGACAATGGCGCCTGCCGCCATGGAAGCATTGTGCAAAAGCGCCATCATCAAAGCAGGAACGAGATCTTTGGCAATCTTGTTCTGGAAAAGATAGTAAAAGACATTTCTCGAAGAGTGGTACAGGGCCTTGGGCCGGAGCCTGTTCGCATCTACAGAAGTTCCGCCAAGATGAACGACATTCGAGGACGGGACTACAACTGACGCGAAGCCGAACGACCAGAGACGTTCACAGAAGTCCGTGTCTTCGTAGTAGAGGAAGTATTTCTGGTTGAATCCAGACAATTGCTCAAATATCGACCTCCGTGTCATAAGACAGGCTCCATCGGCGTAGCTTACTTGGTAAGGCTCCGAACTTGCTACCGTGTGCAGTGGGATTGTTGCGCCTCCGATGCTGCAAAAGCTACCCGCTTTATCTATAGATGCGTGGCTGGCCGATAGTTCTACTGGGCCGCAAGCGCCTATTGCAGGTGAGTTCAGCATCGCTTCAACGAGGGGCCCTAACCACCCTCTAGGGACTATTACATCAGGATTAACGAAAACGATGAATTCACCTCGAATGTCACTCTTGCGCACGCCTTCATTACTTCCTCCCCCAAAACCCAGATTCGAATTCAGGGCGAGCACGTGTAGGTTCTCCTTGTCTGAGTACCGGGTATGAACGTACGCTGCGGTGTTATCTTTGGATCCGTTATCCACGACCAAGACTTCAAAGCTAGGATACCGCGTCTCAAGAAGAGAACCCAAGCATGCATCCAAGACGTCTCCTAGCCTTCGTCCGTTGAACGTTACCACGACTATGGAGACTGGGGGCGCCTCTTTTGCCACAATTGGCTGTCTGCTCCAAGCGTCATGCCGCGGCTCGTGCATTCGTTCTTCATTCAAACGCATTTTGCTCCAGGCTTCTCCACATAGCAATCCAACCGAGACACCAAGAGCAATGTATTAGGCGCCCAACACACCTATGCCGCCCCATTCCTGGTTCCAGTCATTTACAATCTCTGTGTACTCGTGGTCCCTCTTGATTTCATTCCATAGCCTATCGACTTCGCAACGAGTACTGGGTGGGTGCGGGACAATGTCGTGAAGCGCAATCATTCCTCCTTTTCTCACGAGAGGGGAATACATCTCGAAGTCCTTCTTGACGCCAACATAAGTGTGGTCACCATCAATAAAAAGAAAGTCAAGTCTGTTGTTCTCGAGCAGATTCCGGACCTTTTCTACTGTCTGCAAATTGTGTGAATCTTCCCTGAGCAAACCTATTCTCTGTTCCGGGAATCTCGCGAACGACCTGTATAGCGGGATCTTCCACTCTGGATAGCCGCCTCCGTAGGGCCCTCCAGACATGTCCACGCTGACGATGGTGGCGTCACGAGAAGCGACTTGCGCAAAAAGGAATAGCGTCCCTCCTGTTGCGGTCCCTATTTCGAGCACATACCTTGGCGGATGAGAAAGCAGTATTTCCAGGAACGATGCTATTTCTTCTCGTATCTGAAGAGGTGAAATGCTGATTCCCGTGCACAATGGCTCCACAACGAAGTCGAGCATGTCATTGACACTACTGAGCTTGGGTATGCTTGATCGAACCTTCGACACTGCAACTTTGGTGGCGTGGTCCCGGAACGGCGTCCTCATCGCCGCCATGACCAAGTAGCGATGGGCATTCTTGAGCACGCTAGCCGGACTGGATTTCATTGTTACTTTACCCATGACGCCAGACGTCATATGCTCAGCAGGTTGCAGAGATAAAGTGTGACAACTACTGATGCTCTTCCGGGCAGGAGGCATGGTCGTGACAAGCATGGCCCCAAAGCCCATTTCCTTTACAACCTCGACGAAGCCGAGGTGGACCTTTTCCTGTCCCTCCTTGGCGCTTGGTCGTCATAGGAGAGAACAATTCTAGCCATCCAGTAAGTCGCTCCGATGTAACTTTACGATAAGAAGTGTGTTACTTGAAGCATTCCTGGACAGACATGATATCTGGATTGACAATAAGGTTAGCATTATGAAACTCAAATCCATAATGGTAAAGAGTCAGGGATGTGACACGGCCGGGTGGATGGAGTCATCGCAAAATCCGCGTGGACGTGAGAGGGCCGCGAAACCCCTGCTCCTTGTTGTCTGTGCCTACAACGAAGTGAAGACCCTGCCGGAGCTACTCCCTCTTGTAAGCAACCGCGATGTACTGGTCGTGGACGATGGAAGCACCGACATGACCGGTGAGATGGCCACCCGATATGGGGCGACCTTGATAATTCATCCCGAGAGGTATGGTAAAACAGCTTCATTTCAGGAGGCAATCGACTTCGCCAGAGAACGAGGATACAGTAGCATAGTCCAGATTGACGCAGACACGATTCCGAGTCCGCGGGCGGTCCAAGACCTCCTAACGGTGCTTTCGCAACCGGATGTCGGGGGAGCATCAGTATGGCAGATACCCGTCGGGCCCCGCAACGTCTCCACATCTGTTGACGAATTAATCTGGTCCCTCCTAAACCATGGGAAGAGGGCCCAGATGGCTAGGAATGGAACATGCCACACGGGTGGCGTGATGCACGCCTTCAGGTTAGAACCCATCACGAAAGTCGTCGGAGCGATAAACGATGACGAGCAGGTGAGCATCCTGCTGCGAAAAGCGGGGCTGCGTACCGTCTTCGTTTCAAGCTCCTACGCCCTATTTGATTCCTCTTCTTCAATTGGACACATCATAGAGAGAAGGAGGAGGATGATTACCGGACACCTGATCTACCCGAGAAGCACGGCTCCGAGCATGGACTTCGCGTCCCTCCGTGTCGCAATCCCATGGAGCCTGAAGGAGAAGCCGGGCCGCCTGCCCTGGTTGGTCCCAGCCGTCGCGATAGAGTTCGTGTGCAGGTTGCTCGCGTGGCGGGATTCTCGAAACCCTGAAGCAATGGCCAGAGCCCGCCGCTGGGTTACAACATATGCGAAGAACAGCAATTTACATTCTCGCCATCGCGACTTGCGCTAGGCTCGTCGCTTCGCTGCTGCAGGTAGCTTACGGGATACACCCGATTCCGGGGCTTTTCACAGTCAGGGTCTGGGACGACTTCTACTACTATTACGGCGGACAACTCGGGTCATTAGGCCAAGGGTTGATCCCGTACAGGGATTTCGGTTACTCTTACACGCCTTTGTTCCTCTACCTGCTCTACCCATTCTACGCCATCGGAGGGATACACGCCGCTGCCATCCCTATCGTGCTCGCCGACGCGGCCACGGCGCCACTCGTGTACCTGATAGTCGGCAAGAAGGCGGGCGGGAGGGTGGCAGCTCTGGCGGGAATCGGATACGCGCTCTCCCCCCTCATGCTCTTCGAGGAGGGGTACCTCTGGTTCAGCAGCCAGCCTGTGGCGTTCTTCATGCTCCTCAGCGTCTACCTCCTGTACGAAGACAGGCTGACGCCGTCCTGGGCAACCTTCGCCGTCGCGTTCCTGGTCAAGCAGGAGGCGATATTCATCCTTCCGGTCTATCTGCTTTGGGGTCTGAAGAACGACAGGCGCGCAGTGCTGAAAGGAGCTGGAGCGTTCGTCGCAATCTTCTTCGCCTTCTCCCTGCCGTTCCTAATCCTGGCGCCCATCAACTACCTCGGCTCAATCAGCTATGGGTTCCTGCCCAACCCTGTTCAATTTGTTACCCAGGCCACAACTGGTGCCCGAGCCAATCTGACTTCGGTTTCTTCGAGTACGCTGCAGACACTCACCATCACGTACCCTAACCCGGTCCTCTCCTTCTCGATAAACCTGATAGACTGGTTGAGCCCGCTCATCACAGTACCCCTCCTGATACTTCTGCTCCCAGCCATCTTCGTCTTAAGGCGTGAAAGCGGCATTCTCGAGGTCGCCTCTGCGTATTCGATAGTCGCCTTCTTGTTCGCCTTCTCATTGCTGGTGCACCCTCTCTACAGGTACTACCTCGTGCCTGCTTGGGCACTGCTGTATGCGTCGCCCAGGTCGTGGCTTTCCTGGGTCGTCGTGGTCACCGGAGGAGCGCTCGCGCTGCTCACCCCCCTCGGTCCGTTCCAATCAGTCCTCCCTCTCGTGACGATACTTGTCGTGATTGTGGCTCTCGATTCGACGGAAGACAGAAGCCCTGCGCTCTCGGCAGAGGCCAGCCTCAACCCGTCGCCTGCGGCGCACACACCCAATTGACTTGGCCATCTTGCGAAGGTTACAGGTGTTACAGGGAAAAGAGCACCCTTCTCGCACTGGCACCTTTGGACTGAGTGAGCCTTGCCCTAGCTCATGCGCGGGTGAGGGTAGCTCGCCAAGGGCACTAGCTACGGTGGTCAAGCCCAGTGTAGGGGCCTTCGGACTGGACGGGATGTCCTGTGATGCGCTCGCCTCGTTGCGACTGGACGAAAACAACGATAAACCGAATTCGTATGCGCCCTTTTCACTGTATTAACGACCATACCGACGAGAATAACAGAAAAACGTCCGGGCGCCCCATTCCTTCTAAACGGACGCCCGAATATTGGTGCCTATGATGCTGGTATCGTGGGTGATTCTATGAGAATGTGCCGCTGATTGGTACCTGTCCGCCGTTGGCGAGAGACACTGTGATCAGGAATGACTCGCCGGAAGTGCTGGTGACAGCAGTTGGGTATGTTCCTGTCACCGTAGTGCTAACGCCTGCCGGTATGTTAGTAGTAGTGCCTACAGACACGACGGCGTTCGTGGCGGACCCGTAGGTTATGGTTACAGCGGTAATGGTGGTTGCCGCAGTTCCGGTGTTGCTCATGCTGAGAGTACATGTTGCAGCAGGACTACCCGCTGTGGTCGTACACGTGGCCGACCCTGAGACCCTCGCCGAAGACGTGAAACTCCCGAACAAACCGAACACGAACCCTGCGATTGCGATGGCTGCGATTAGTGTGATGGCAATGAGGATGACTGTAGCTATGACTGGTGAGATTGCTTTTCTTCCTTTGACGTTCGTTATCTGCATGTTACTCAGACCCTTCCGGCCGCTTAAATAAGAATTGTGTATCAACAATTAGTGTCTGAAGTCTATATTATTATAGCAAGAAACGGGAGGAACGCCCAAACTCTTCATGGCGCGAAGAGTAAAGCATGCAAATTGTTGATTCCTACCACGTAGAACAAGAACAGATCAGCCCCCGCCAGTGTGACCAGCCCCGCAAGCTTCAGCGTCTTGACCTGCACTTCGTGCTTTCCAGTCTTGTCTTGTATGAACACGAGGTAGAACAGCGGCAGCATTGGGAGATACTTGAAGGCCAAAGCGAGAAGGTAGCCCCGAAACTGCAAGTTGAACAGCGCAGCCGCGAGGGGGTTCTCTTCGTGGAACAGAGGGCCGAAGTTGAACGCCAGGGTCGTGGTGTAGACATCCAGGAAAGTCAGGCACACGAACCCGATGAACAACGGCCAGACGAACTCCTGCAGAGTCTCGAGGTCGAGCTGCATGATCCATCGTTTGTCCCTTTCTGATGCCA
>JAKAPN010000044.1 GCA_021822995.1 archaeon | reverse complement strand
CGCTGAGTTTGGCTGCAATCAGCAGGATGCCTAGGTAGGCGAGCGCCGTCACTGCCACAGGAAGTCCGGCGAAGAGAACCAACTCAGACTCTCGTTGTGGTGATTCGCCCGACTTCTTTAATGATACCCGGGCGGTCGTTGTCAGGCGCGCGGACTGCTGCAGACAACACGGTGGCCCCTGATGCCTTCGGCTACTGCCTGATTATCCCTTCAGTCCTGCCCCGGAGTACCACTTTGCCTTCTTGGTTCTTGCAGATGAATGACAGGGATACTTCAAGCCGGCCGTCTGAATCAGCGACTCTGACCACGGTCCCTTCGCAGGTAACCGTGTCTCCCACAAAAACCGGTTTTATGAATTCGAAGGTCATCGTTCTGGCTATGTAGTTCAGGTCACCCCCGAGTTTGGTCGGAAGAGTAGCGGTCAGCAACCCCTGGATCATGACCCGCCCGCTGCTGTCGGGGGCAACATGGTGGATTCCCCTGTCCCCGGAAATCTCTGTGAAGTTCGAGACATCTTCCCGCGTGAAGGTGCGTGTGTAGGTCGACTTCTGACCGGCCACTAGATTGGTCGTGCCAGCGGCACTGACCTCGGACTTGATTGGGTTTGCGGTCAGCGAAGTTGAGGAAGCTGTTTAGTCATTCTGTCTTCTGGGAAGAGCTTCTCATAGCCGGGCATTTCGGCTGGAAAGTCTTCCGGCTCCCCTTCCCACATCAACTCTGAGGGTATCGGCCGCATCTCCAGCCCTGCGAGCGTCATCCGAAGCCACGGGATAGAGATCTGCTGGCCTCGGAAGTTGCCGCCCTGATCGATAGCCGCCAGGACGAGGCCCTTGTAGTAGTCTCTCAGGTTGGCTTCGTTCGGCGACGGGCCGCCCCGGGCCCTGGATGTTGTAATGAGGACTGAGCGGTCAAGTTGCAGTTCGGATTCTTCTGGAGCCTCGGGTTCGAAAGCAAGGTCTGTGGACCATGGGTCCCCTCCAGGGGACTTCGAGAGTCTGCGCCTTATGGAATCCATCATCGCGACGGGTATACGCAGGTCGGTTAATCATACGATGCATTTGTAACCCCCTAGGGCTGTCGTTCAGGGGTGTTGAACGCCCTCTTAGGGCACCATACGGCGCGACTCCGAGAGCACTTTCATCAGCAAGTCATGCGAAATGTTCCCGCCTGACACTATGATGACTACTTTCTCTCCGGGCACCTTGAGAGACGTGGACATCAGCGGGGCGAGGGGTGCAGCGCCCGATGGCTCGGCGATGACTCCGCCTATGTTCGTCAGTGCTGCGGTCGCCCTGAAGATCTCTTCTTCCGATACCGAGTAGGCTCCGTCGACGAGCCGCGAGCACGCCGTGTATGCCAGTTCTCCGAGCGCTGAGGGCATCAGGCCGTCAGCGATGGAGCGTGGATCTTCTACGCGCACGATTCTCCGCGCAGCGAGGGCCGAAGAGAGCTTGGCCGCACCCAGTGGCTCCACCCCGTAGACCTTCACGCTTGGATTCCTAGACTTCAATGCTATGGAGACACCCGAGATGAGGCCCCCTCCTCCAACAGGCACGAGGACGCTGTCAAACTCCGCCAGCTGCTCGGAGAGCTCCAGGCCGCAGGTACCCTGTCCGGCAATCACATCCGAATCATCGAATGGGTGTACAAACGCTGCGCCAGAGGCCCGCGCTATCGCTCGCGCTTTTGCCTCTCTCTCCTCGCTCAGCCTGCCGGCCCTCACTATCTCTGCGCCGAAACTCTCTATTGCCTCCACCTTCTCCTCCACGGCTGTCTCCGGAACCACGACAGTGCACTTTTTTCCGAGCAGGTGGGAACTGTAGGATACTGCGATTCCGTGGTTCCCCGACGATGCAGCGACGACCTTCCCATCGCTAATGGACGAGATTTTATTGTATGCGCCTCTTATCTTGAAGACCTTGATGGGTTGGAAGCACTCGAGCTTGAGGTAGACCTGCCTCCCCGTAAGCTTCGACAGGCCCGGAGATTCGACCAGCGGAGTCCTGCACGCTACGCCCTGGATATTCTTCGACGCCGCTTCGATCTCCCTGATTCCCGGTAGCGCTTTCGGATTCATGCCGAACCTGAATCAGAAGACAAAATTCACCAGCGTCCTGTGCATCCTAGGGGCGCGCCAGGCATGCGCGACGCGAGGCTTCACCGCGAAGACAACCTGACCGTTAGTGTCAGACCAGTCTGGAGCGTAATCGTATTTGTCGACATATGCTTTCTTTAGGCTCGCCAGCTCTCCTTTCTTCCTGAGCACCGATGCCGTCCCCTCCACTATGACGGTGTCCAGCCCGTTCTGGATGTGGACGACAATTCTTGGGTTGGCCGCCAGGTTCTTTCCCTTCACAGAGTTCGGGTCGGTTTCGAAGTAGAATGCAGAGCCGCGCCAGATCCCCCAGACGGGGGCGGCATGAGGTTTCCCGTCCCTGCTGGAGGTGGAGACCCAATATACCTTCTCCCCTATCAGCTTCTCCTTCGCCGCTGCCCAAGTGATCCACAGCTTCGGGTCATGGGGGACATGCCATTCCTCGGGGAACTCGGGCCTGACCCTGCGGGGCAACGGGGGGTCATGAGTACTGGGGGGATTAGAGGTTTTGGTAGAGTCAGCCTTCCTTGGCCATGGCTTCGGCTTCCGAGTAGCCGAGGACTTCGGCCGTTCCAGCGTCGATCTTGATCTGGATGATGTGGGGCTTGATCAACAGCACTCCTACCGCAAGTTTGGCGTTCGCCTTGACGGTCCACACCCCGTTGTCGCTCATCACCTCGACGAATTTCACTTTTCCAAGCTTCTTCCCATACTTCTTCTGTAGCCAGGCTTTGGCGAACTGCTCGGCGTCATCGGTGGTAGCAAGGAGAGACAATGCTCTGGGTTCTCCGATGCAGGCCCACGCTTTATCGCGTGTTGCGTGATTACTTTGAACGATAGGTAAGCGAAAATGGACTGGAAAAGCCGGGCTGCGGGCATTCGGAGCAGCTTGGCCCATCATCGCCGCTGTGACATCTCCGACGGGCTCATGCCGCAGATGGCGGCCGATGTCTGCCGTTCGACCATGTGACTGGAAGCCGGCAGTGACCACTCTCAGATTCCGGGCCAGCGAGGGGAGGTGCGGTCGAATATCCCTGTGGACCCTGTGCACCGCCATGAGGAAGGACGAGCTGGATTCCAATCAGTGGTACTCCTAGTACATGAAGCGGGTAATCGCGATGCACCCAGAGTTCGTTTAGAGCACTACGACCGCGATGTACGAGACAAGCTGAGCCAGCAGCATTATCACGTGTTCTTCTTCGTCATCGTAGTATACGAAGGCCTCGTTGCCGAGGACAAGCCCTGCGAAAAGGCCCATGCCGATGAAGAACGCGTATGGAAGCAGCGCCGTGTCCCCGAGCAGATAGAGTCCGAGCGAGGCGAAATAGGCTGATGCGGTCAGCAGCTCCCACCACATGATTATCATAAACAGAATTTTGATGCCGGGGCCCTCTGACCCATGCCTCTTGGCGACTCGCTCCAACAGTTCGAGATTTTTGCTTGAAGACCGAAAGAATCTCCCGCGGTAGCCGTGGTCTGTGAGCCAGTCGACTGCGTTCCCAGTCCCCGCCATGGCGAAATAGATTCCCCAGAACAGCAGGAGGCCTGCTGAGACTAGGTTCAACAGCGCTACCTCAAGGTGAGCCCGACGGTGGGCTTCCATCCAGTGCGGAGATTATTTCCTTGCAGAAAGCGGGTAGGTCAGCGGGGAAGCGAGAAGTAATGATGTTTCTGTCCCTCACCACTGGCTCGTCTACGTACCTAGCGCCCGCGTTCACCACGTCTTCTCTTATTGAGCTGAAACAGGTCATCGTCAGACCTCTGGTCAAGCCTGCCGATGCCAGCACCCAGCCGGCGTGGCAGATCGCGGCGACTATCTTACCCTGATCGTGCATCTCCTTGACGAACTCGATCAGCGCGGGGTATCTCCTCATGTAGTCTGGAGCATATCCGCCTGGGATCACCACCGCGTCAAATCTCCCAGGATCCGCGTGGTCTACGCTGAGGTCAGGCTTCGCTTCCAACCCGTGCTTCCCCTTGTAGACGCTCCCGGACCCAGTGCCGACGACAGTGAGTTCGACTCCCTCTTCTTTCAGCCTGTAGTAGGGGTACCAGAACTCCAAGTCCTCATAGAGGTTCTCTACTAGGACGGCGACCCTCTTTCCTGAGATGGGCATGGCGTTTCAACGCATCATCGACAATTTAAGCCGTTGGCGAAGTCGTGCTGGGTGCTGCGCCCTTGGGGGCCCATCCGACCCTCGCGAACTGTGGCGTTTCGGGATGGCGACACGTTCAAACCCCTGCGACCTTGGGTGAAGCCCGAGTTGATGACCGGGAAGATCTGCATGGTCACGGGGGCGAACTCCGGCATCGGGAAAGTTACAGCCGAGAAACTTGCCGAGCTTGGAGCTACGGTCGTTCTTGTGTGCAGGAACGAGGACAAGGGCAGGAAGGCGCTGACAGACATCCAACGCACGAGTGGGAATGCTGCGCTGGAGCTGCTAGTGGCGGACTTCGCTTCGTTCGATTCTGTCAAAAGCCTCGCAAATGATTATCTGCGGGGTCACGACTCTCTCCACGTTCTCGTTAACAATGCGGGGGTAGCCGAGCTCAGGCACTCTACCACAGTAGACGGGTTCGAGACCACGTTCCAGGTCGACTATCTGTCGCAGTTCCTCCTCACGAACCTGCTACTTGGCGCCCTCAAGAAAGGTGCCCCTTCACGGGTCGTGTTCGTTTCCTCAATCTCCCATTTCAGCGGGCAACTAGACCTTAGCGACCTCCAGATGGCCAAAGGCTATTCCGTGATGAGGGCGTACTCGCGGGCAAAGCTTGCGCAGGTCCTCTTCACTTATGAGCTCGCGAAAAGGATTCAGGGTACCGGTGTCACGGCGAACTGCCTCCATCCTGGTGCCGTCGCGACGAACATCTGGGGAAGACCTCTGGGCCCTCTCTCATTCCTCGCAAAGTTCGGAAGGCTCTTCCTCATGAGCTCGGAGAAAGGTGCGGAGACCTCGGTTTACCTAGCATCTTCTCCAGAAGTTCAACAGGTTTCAGGCAAATACTACGACCAGAAACGAGAAAGGAGATCGTCTGCGGCCTCTTACGACCAGGTGCTGGCACAGCGGCTATGGGATACGAGCGCGAAGCTGGTCGGCCTAGCATAGGGTTCTTTGCGCGCAGTAGTGTCGCCGGGCGTAAGTTCCTGCCTTTGTGTTGCAGTTGGGTCGCCGTTCCGTCCGAAGTGGGAGTTGCATCCACATTCGGTGGGGGTTCCTCCTTCTCATTGGCCCTGAAACCCCACCACGAACACTCCGGTCTCTTCACCGGGGTTAGGGGTGAAGTTTTCGTGTAGTATGGGCGCCAAGTGGTTGAGGTTCACTCCCGAAGCCGGTCAGGTTCAGCCACGTCTGTGGCGTTGCCACGGTCACCAAGAAGGTTTCTTGCGCATGACGATGCGCCTGAGTGTGCATCATCTATCCGAAGACGCACGTCTCTAGTATCTAGTCCTGTTACTCGGTTCGGTCTTGCCTTGGCTGTTACTTCCTCAGGTGGAGAGGGGATATGTTGAAGGAACTCTGCCTTTTGGGCGTCGGGATAGGGATAGTGGTGGTTGTCTTCCTCGGGGCAGGGGTGTCTCCGTTCATCCCTAGCTAAACCAATGTGCGCCACCCTGACACGCAGATTAAGATTCCTTGGCTTGGGCTCTCAATAACAGCGCGTTGTCTCTCATGCCTGACAGCCGTGCTGGAGACAGGCGAGGTGAGCTTCGGGGGGAGGATGAAACGCCGCATGGTGGAAGATTTCGTACTCGCGTATTACAACGGCTCTCTGAAACCCGACGTCTCTGAGAAGAACCCGACCTCTGGCAGGAATGTCGAATATCTTATGGACGCGCCTCAGTTCGACAGGATTAGGAAGCATGAGATTTGGTCCTATTCGAATGCCACTGGCACGGGTTACCAGTATAGGGTCGTCTACAAGGACCGGAGGTTCTCCGACTTGGACCGTCTGCTGGAGGCGTACTCTGGGACCACGCAGATATCAGATGAAGATCGGGAGCAGGCCGAGCAGAGTCTGTACCAGCTAATCCTACTGATGATTAAAGAGGGCAGGCTGCCGAAGACGTTCAAGCTCCAGTCGATGGATGAGGCCCAAGGGCAGACGATTGCCTCGACCGTGGAGGCTTTGGGCAGGTCGCTTGAAGAGCTCGAAAGGAGGGTCAGGGCGATCGAAGAACAGATCGCGTCCCAGCGAGCGCTGCAGGGTCAACCCCCGGCGGCGCCCGAAAATACTCCCGCAGTATGAAGGGAGCAACATTCCTCCCATAGACTCGCTTCACCCTAGCCGGAAGGAATCTGTAAGCTCTTGCCGTCTTCCTGCAGCCCGGGCTCCCGCATCTACACCTCATCGAAAACCCTGACCAGTCGACGTCGGTGGAGTAGTCGAAGGTCAACTCCTCCCCTACGTTGATGGCCCTTCCGGCGACCAGATACTTCCCTGAGATTAGGCAGTTGGGCTCGCAGGAGTGGTTCATGTACCAGATCACTCCATTCCTCCTCGGGAGGACGTACTTGTCGTAGTCCACCTGGATGGTATAGGGCCATAGCTCCTCCGGTATGTCCCATATCCACCTAGGCCTACCGTAATACCCTGCGACTTTGGTCGATGGCGCTATCGGCGCGGCGGCGAACACCCCTTTGCCCTTGGGACCGGCATCTCCTATGATGACGGAAACTTTCAACTCGAAGGCTCTCCTGACCCCGGAACATTCTCCGGGACGATGTAAAGAGCAATCTCGTTCTCACTGTCAATCGATTTAGGCGCCCACCCTTCAAAGGTCCAGACGTAGGAGACCACTCGTGTTCCTGGCCTGAGCTCTGAGAGTAGCTTCGACTTCAGTTTCTGATTCGTCCCCTGTGTTAGAAACAGTGTAACGACCGTGGCTTCGCCGAGGTGGAAGTGAAAGAAGTTCCCCCAGACAACCCTAGCCCTTCCGTCCAGCCGATTCAGGGACACGGCCAGCCTTGAATAGATGACTCTGATTGGGTCCGCTTCCACCCCGACCGCCTTCGCGTTGCAAGCCCGCGCTGCTTCGATGACGATCCGCCCATCTCCTGACCCGAGGTCGTAGACAACGTCGGAGGGCCCTGTCCCTGACATCTCTAGCATGCGTCTGACCTTCTTTCGGGATGTCGGCTCCCATCCTGCACCTACCGTAGCCGTACCCAGCAGAAACACCCCCAGAGCGGCCCCGAATATCATAAGCACCAGTCCTAATTCGGCCGCACCCATGATGTGAATTCCGGTCGCGTTAGATTTTACCGTTTTGTCGCGGCCGCTCGGGAAGATACCTCAGCATCAGGGCGACAGCCACCACAGTTCCTAGAAGGCTGGCGAGGATAGGAACCTCGTAACCGAAGTACTGGTAAAGATAGCCGCCGATTATCGGAGCGGGGGCAGCCACCAAGCCTCTGAAGGCTGCCACACGTCCTCCGACTCCGCCTCGGGTCTTCGGGGGGGCATGGGTCATCAGCAGGGAGGAGACACCAGGCACCCAAGTTGTCACGCTGGTTCCAAACAGCGCAGAAAGGAGCAGGAACTCCGGGAGGGTGCTTGAAATGGCCCAGCCCGCCATGAGCACGGTGCCGATCGCCTCGGAAAGGATGAGGGTCTTCTTGGGTCCTAGCGCGATAAGAAGTCTCGTCGCGGGGAACTGGGACGCCAGCATGGCCAGATAGAACACGCTCACCAACAACCCTATCTCCGCGTCGGAAAACCGGAATTGGCTCTGCGCCATGGCGTAGATGATGTTGGTCGTGATGCCGAACGCGAAGGCGTC
>JAKAPN010000043.1 GCA_021822995.1 archaeon | reverse complement strand
GAAGAACGCGACGAAGGCTATGTACGGGACGTCTACCGCAACCACAGAAGAGAAACACTCCTCCAGTCCGCTCGTCGCGTTCACCACAGCGCCTGGGGTGCAGAGCGTAGAATACTGCTGCTGGATGAAACCCAGCACGTCAGGCTTGAGGAGGTAAAGGAGCGCCACGTTGAACACAGCGGTCCCCCCAACGTACAGGAAACCACCGAGGGTCCCTGCTTTCACTCCGGCGAAGAACGAGCCCAAGCCCTCGTCCTACGGCCCCAGCTCTGCCAGTACCTGAGCTTCGTGCCCCTTCGGCGACACCTTCCTGAATATCTTCTTGATCTTTCCGTCGCTGCCGATGACGAACGTCGACCTTTCCGTCCCCATGTACTTCCTCCCATAGTTGTTCTTCTCTTTCCACGTGTCGTAGAGGCGATGTGCCTTCAGGTCTTCGTCGCTCAGCAGAGTGAAGTTGAGGGAGTACTTCTCGATGAACTTGGCGTGAGACTTCAGGGAGTCTCTGCTGACTCCAAGGACGACCGCGTCCAGCTTGTCGAACCGCGGAGTCTCGTCCCTGAACTGGCAGGCCTCGACCGTGCACCCGGGGGTGTCGTCCTTCGGATAGAAGTAGAGGACGACCTGTCTCCCCCTGAGCGAACTTAGCTTCACAGGCTTGCCCGCGGACGAGGGGAGTTCGAAGTCAGGTGCCAGGTCGCCTTCGGAGAGCGGCTTCCGCTTCGAGACCATGGGCAGGTTCCTGAACACGTGCAAAAAAAGTTAATGATTCCTCCCCGCATCCGGACGTGGCAATGATCATCGACGTCCATGTGCACCCTTGGACCCGCGAATTCATGGAGAAGAACGGGCCAATCATGAAGGCGTGCGACTTCTTCAAGCTTGACGCGGCGAAGCTCCCCGTCTCTACCGACCAGCTCCTGGAAGAGATGGCCGAAGCCGGCGTGTCCAAGGCTGTCATACTCGGGCAGGACACCAGGGCGACGAAGAACCGGGCCTTCAGGAACTACACGCTCAGGAACGATGAAGTGGCCAAGATAGCCGCCAAGTCAGGTGACAGGCTGCTAGCGTTCGCCGGGGTCGACCCCAACGCCGGCAGGGCCGCGCTCCAGGAGCTGAAGAGGGCGGTCGGGACTCTTGGGATGCGCGGCCTGAAGATCCACGGCAGCGCCAACTCGGTGTACCTGAACGACAGGAAACTGATGTTCCCGATCTACGAATACTGCCAGGACGCGAAGGTGCCGATACTCTTCCACACCGGGACGACCGGCCTCGGGGACACGGAGATCCGGTACAGCAAACCAGAGCTCATGGACGAAGTCTGCCAGAGCTTCCCTGACCTGAAGGTTGTGATGGCCCACTTCGGGTGGCCATGGCCAGACGTGACGATAGCGGTCGCGCTCAGGAGCCCTAACGTTTTCATCGACGTTTCCGGGTGGAAACCGAAGTATCTCCCTCCCAGCATCATGCCGTACCTCAACGGCATCTTGCAGGACCGGTTCCTCTTCGGCACCGACTACCCCATGCTGAGGCAGAAGGAGTGGATGGAGGGCTTCAAGCGGGACCTCGCGCCGAGGCTCAAACCAGGGGTCGCGGAGAAGCTGCTCGGCGGAAACGCGAAGAGGATGCTCGGGCTCTAAGGCTGGATGAGCTGGATCCGCAACGACTTGCGGCCGTTGTATCCTTCCTTTGGCTTGTGCCAGTATGAGACGTCAGGCTCGCCGTACCTCCAGCAGAGCATCACGCTCTCGCCGTACCGCTCGGCGGGGAAGTCCACCAGGCCGTAGTCCAGGTCTCTCACTTCTACTCCCAGGTCCTCGAGCTCCGCTATCTCCCTGCTCATGTCGTCAACGAGCGCGTCCAGCTGCGCCGCCTTTTCGACCACTTCCGCGGTCTTGAACCCGATTATGTTGTACTTCTCGATCTCGTTATGCAGCGTCGCCACCGCCTTCTTCCTCTCTATGAGCTCCTTCATCTTCGGCCTGATGTCGGGGAGAAGCTTGGAAGCCTCCTGCGGCGTGAACAGATGTGCGTCTTGGTTGTCGAATGCCGTTGTCTTACTCGCCTCGCCTTTGTCCGGGGTGCCGATAAGAAACTTCTGACTGGAATTTCCATGACCAAGCATACCAAATCGGTTGACCCAAAGAGTCTCCATTGAACTCGCTCCGGGGCGGGGAGCCGCGCGAGCTGTTATCGTTATTAGTTCGGGGGAGGACCGGATGCCGTTTGTACACTCGCAGGGGAGACGGAGGGAGCACGTCCCTGTATGGATCGAAAAGGGTCAGGAAGGACGACCCCAGGGTCGAAGCGTATGGGACTTTGGACGAGCTGAACACGGTGATCGGTGAGGCCGCATCCACGTCGAGCGATGCCGACACCGTCTCCCAGCTCCAGGCGGTCCAGAGGCTCCTCTTCGTAGCAGGGGGAGACATTGCCACGGAGCTTTCAAGCCCTCAGAAGGTCCCGAGGATTTCAGCCGCCGACACTCTCAAGCTCGAGAATATGACCGACGACCTGGCCGCGAAGCTGCCAACCTTGGACGCCTTCATCCTTCCCGGGGGAGGCGAGACCGGTGCGAAGCTGCAGCTGGCACGAGCCGTATGCAGGCGAGCTGAGAGGAGGGTCGTCTCAGCCTCTGCCGCGGAGGAGCTCAATCCGGCCCTGGTCCCCTTCCTCAACAGGCTGTCTTCCTATCTGTTCAACCTTTCCAGATGGGCGAACAAGCTCGACGGGAAGAAGGAGGAATCCTGGAAGGGCGCTAGCCCAGGTTGACGGAGACGTTCTTGGTCCTGACGTAGGATGAGACCGCGTCCATCCCTTGCTCGGACGAGTTGCCGCTCTTCTTGAAACCGCCGAAGGGGGTCTGTGGAAACGTTATCGGCTCTTCGTTCACCGCGACGATCCCAGACTCGAGCCTGCCGACAACGCTGTGAGCCTTCCTGAGGTCGCCCGTCCAGACCCCTGCCCAGAGGCCGTACTCCGAGTCGTTGGCCTTCGCGACCGCGTCGTCCTCTCCCTTGAACGTCGTGACGGTCAGCACAGGGCCGAATATCTCCTCCCTCGCCACCCTCATGTCTTGAGCCACGCCGTCGAGGATGGTCGGCCTGTAGAAGTACCCTGATCCAAGCGCCTCGTCCGCCGGGGGTCCACCTCCCGCCGCTACCGCCGCTCCCTCGGCCGTCCCTATCTCGACGTAGGACGCGACCCGCGCCCTCTGGGATTCGGCGACCAGCGGTCCCATGGTTGTGTCCGGCTTGGAACCGTCTCCAAGCTTCATGGCGTTTGCTCCATCCACCAGCCGCCGGAGCACCTCTTGCTTCACCCCCTCTTCGACGAGCAGCCGTGAACCCGCCCAGCACATCTGTCCGGCGTTGGTGAATATCCCGTTCAGAACCGCGGCGGCGGCCTTCTCCAGGTTCGCGTCGCCGAATACTATGTGTGGGTTCTTCCCCCCGAGCTCGAGTATCACCCTCGAGAGGTTCGTCGAAGCAAGCTCCATTATCCTCATCCCGGTCTCGACAGATCCGGTGACCGTGGTCAGCTCGACGTCAGGGTGCTTCGCCAGTTCCCCTCCCACTTCCTCCCCGCCTCCGGTGACCACGTTAACCACCCCGTCCGGGAACCCAGCTTCCTTGCAGAGTTCAGCCAGGTTCAGCAGGGTGAGCGGCGTGAATGAGGCTGGCTTCGCAACCACGGTGTTCCCCGCGGCCAGCGCGGGCGCCATGCTCCTCGCGGCCATAACCAGCGGGTAGTTCCAGGGGACGATGTGGGCTGTCACCCCAAGCGGCTCCTTCAGTGTGTAGTCTAATCTGTTCCCGGGGACCGGTATGGTGCTCCCCTGTATTTTGTCGGCCAGCCCCGCGAAGTATTCGAAGTGCCTCGCCGCCATGGCAACGTCCCCCTTCGCCTGGCCCAGGGGCTTGCCGTTGTTGGTCGTTTCGAGCTGGGCGAACTCCCCCAGCCTCTCGCGGATGCTCTGGGAAACCTTGTTGAGCAGCCTCCCGCGTTTGCTGGGATCCATCGACCTCCATGCCGGGTCTTGGAATGCTCTCTTTGCGGAGTCTACGGCTGCCCTCGCATCCTCTGCATCTCCTTTCGGAACTAGTGCGAACGCCTTCCCGGTGGCCGGGTTGACGACCGCATACGTCCTTCCGGAGTGCGAAGCTGCGCGCTTTCCGCCTATGAACATCTGGTGGGTCTGGACGCCTTCTGCCTGCAAGTTTGCCTCCTGAACTCCTCCCCGGAGTTAACTCTTACTTCAGCAGCTCGAAAGCGGTCGAGATGCCCTGGCCGACCCCGATGCACATCGTCGCCAGCCCGTATCTGGTGCCGGTCCTCTTCATCTCGTGAAGGAGTGTGGTGGCCAGCCTCGCGCCGCTGCACCCCAGCGGATGGCCGAGCGCAATCGCGCCTCCGTTCGGGTTCAGCCTCGCCGGGTCGAACTCATGCATCTCAGCGGCGCAGGCGAGCACCTGCGCGGCGAAGGCCTCGTTGAGCTCGATTATCCCGAACTCCCCTGCTCCCATCCCAAGCCTGGACATCAGCTTACGGGTCGAGTGGACTGGCCCTATCCCCATCTCGCTCGGGTGCACACCTGCGGTCGCGGAGCCCATGACTCTGGCCATCGGCCTCAGGCCGAGCCTTTCTGCCGCCTCCGCCTTCATCAGCAGGAGGGCGGCCGCCCCGTCGTTTATCCCAGACGAGTTCCCGGCCGTAACCGAGCCGTCCTTGAGGAAGGCCGGTTTCAGCGCAGCGAGCTTCTCAATGGACGTGTCCGCCCTCGGCCCCTCGTCTGTCGAGACCCCTTCGGGAGCTTCAGGGGTCTTCACCGGTATCATCTCGCGGGTGAACCTGCCCGCCTTCTGTGCCTCGACCGCCTTCCTATGGCTCGCCAGGGCGAACTCGTCCTGCGACTCCCGGCTTATCCCATATTTCGCAGCAAGGTTCTCCGCCGTCTCCCCCATCGAGAGCGGCGGGTATTCTGATGGGAACGAAGGGTTGACGAACCGCCACCCGATCGTGGTGTCAACCATGGTCACCTCCCCCCTTCGGAACCCCGACTCCGGCTTCAGCGCCACCAGCGGAGCCCTGGTCATGCTTTCAACCCCTCCCGCAAGGACCACGTCGCCTTCGCCTGCGGAGATCACCCGGGCGGCGGAGTTCAGCGCCTCGAGCCCGGACCCGCAGAGCCTGTTGACCGTGGCCGCAGGGACCGTGTAGGGTATCCCCGCGAGCAGCGTGGCCATCCGTGCAACGTTCCTGTTGTCCTCCCCCGCCTGGTTCGAGCAGCCGAAGTAGACGTCGTCCAAGGCGGCCGGCTGTACACCGGTCCGCTCAAGGACGCTCCGCATCGCGAGCGCCCCCAGGTCGTCCGGCCTCACCGACTTCAGGATCCCGGAGTACTTGCCGATGGGGGTCCTGGCGGCGTCGACGACAACCACACCTTCCATGAAGCGTCTGCGCCTGCTGGAGCTTATCTCCTTTGCTGGAGATCGCAGCGCGGCGACGCCAAGATGTGGGCGCCGACCGGAGCTCCCTGCAGTCAAGCAAGCACCAGAAGCGCCCCACCTGGGCTTGCCGTTACGGGCCCTCAGCCAAAGCACGCGTACGAGCTATCTGCCTGTGAATTTCGGGTCTCTTTTGTCGAAGAAGGCCCTGACCCCTTCTACGTGATCGCTTGTCCGCCCTGCGATGTCCTGGAGGTACATCTCGTACTCGAGGGCGGAGTCCATGTCCACCACCACCGCCCTGTTCAGGGCCCTCTTGGTGAGGCCCATCGCTTTGGTGGGGCCGTTTGCCAGGCGCTCAGCGATCTTTGCAACGTTGGCTCTGAACACTTCCTCTGGGTAGACCCAGTTCACAAGGCCCAGGCTCAGGGCCCTGGCGGCGTCGATGGGCTCCCCCAGCAGGCCGATCTCCATGGCTTTCCCGATGCCAAGTATCCTCGTCAGCCAGAAGCTCGTCCCGGAGTCGGGCGCGAGGCCCACCTTGATGAACGCCTCATGGAACGTGGCCTTCTCAGAAGCCGCTCTCAGGTCGCATGCGAGCGATAGCCCGAGCCCAGCCCCTGCCGTGACTCCGTTCACAGCGGCGAGGACAGGCTTGTCCATCCTCCTTATCTTCCCGACTATCGGGTTGTATTTCCTCTTCAGAACCTCTCCGAGCAGCATCGGCTTCCCACTTTCGTAGACTTCCCTGTTCCCCCCCAGGTCTTCGCCGACGGAGAACGCCCTCCCCTCACCGGTGAGGACGACGCACCTCGCGTCTTCGGACGCCTCTGCTTCCTTTAGCGCCTCCATCAGGTCGACGCCCATCTGCTCGTTGAAGGCGTTGAGCTTGTCCGGCCTGTCCAGAGTGATCCAGAGGACGCCGCCTGCCGCTTCGGTCTTCACCGTCTGCAGCCGCATCTATCTTCCACTGAACTCCGGCTTCCGCTTCTCAAGGAATGCGCGCATCCCTTCCTTGGAGTCTTCAGAAGCGAACAGCATGTAGAACAGCTCTCTCTCGAAGTCGAGGCCGTCGGAAAGCCCCATCTCGAATGCCTTGTTGATCGCCATCTTCGCCAGCTTTATCGCTACAGGCGACTTTCCTGCGATCTCCGCTGCCACCTTCATGGCCTCTCCGACGCACGCTTCCGCCGGGACCACCCTGCTCACGAGCCCGAGCGACTTCGCCTCCTGTGCCCCCATCCTCGCGTCGGAGAGGATCATCTCCATCGCCTTCGACTTCCCAACCGCCCTGGTAAGCCGCTGCGTACCGCCTCCTCCCGGTATCACGCCGATGTTGATCTCTGGCTGCCCCAGCTGGGCTGTCTCTGCGGCGACGAGGATGTCGAGGCTCATGGCTAGTTCCAGGCCTCCTCCGAGGGCGTATCCGGTGATCGCCCCCACCGTGGGCTTGGGATAGCGCCCGACCTTTTCCCAAAGCGGGAAGAAGTGCTCCCCCATTACCATCTGCACCGTCGTCATGTCGGCCATCTCCTTGATGTCCGCCCCGCCTGAAAACCCTCTATCGTTGCCCGCTATCACCACGCATCGGACGGATTCGTCCTTCTCAAAGTCATCCAGCGCAGCTATGAGCTCCGACACCATCTTGGTGTTGAGCGCGTTCCTCACCTGGGGACGGTTGAGCGTGATCACTCCCACATTCCCTTCCTTTGAAGCTATGACTGTCTCGTAATCCATGTTCTGACGGGAGCGAGACGTTCCGCTAAAAACTCTCTCCATCCCCCCGCCGCGTAAGGAGCTTCCCATGAAGCACAGACTTCTTGTCTGCGATGTAGCCCAGCTCCTTGAAGAACCCAAGCGAAGCGGCGTTGTCTTCGAACACGATGGCGTTCACCTTGAGGACCCCCTTCCTCGTCATCCTCTCTTCGATTTCACTCACAAGTCCGGTCGCCACCCCTTCCCTCTGCCGGGATGGGTGCACCCCAGGGTGATAGATCCGCCCCCTCCTGCCGTCCCAGGCCCCCATGGCCGTCCCCACTATCGTTCCCTTCTCCTCGGCGACGAGGAACAGTTCCCCGTCCCTTGAGACCTTCCTCCTTACCTCCTCCCTTGCATCCCCCGGCCGTATCTCAAGTCCGCACTCCTCCCATAACCTCCTGACCTCTTGGTAGTCCCTCATCGAGAACCGCCTGATCTTCAACCGGCCCCAGCGTCAAGGGCCATGCAGGTGTTTTAAGGAGTCGAGCGGGGGTGCCTCCACGATGAGCGCCTGGCACGAGCAGAAGCTCCGCGTCCGCTACGAAGAGACGGACACCATGGGCGTGGTTTACTACGGGAAGTATTTTGTCTGGATGGAGGTGGGGCGCGTGTCCCTGCTCAGAGACGCGGGGTTCGGATACAAAGAGTGGGTGAGGCACCAGCTAGAGTTCCCGGTCGTCCAGGCCCACGCGGACTACAAGGCTTCGGCACGGTTCGACGATGAAGTGCTCGTGCGGACCAGGGTTGCGAGCATCGGCAACAGCAGCATCAGGTTCGA
>JAKAPN010000042.1 GCA_021822995.1 archaeon | reverse complement strand
CGAGAAGGACTCGGTGAGGGTCGAATACAGCCCCAACAGGCCGGACTTTGGCACTGACTTCGGAATCGCAAGGGCACTGAGGGGGCTTCTCGGCAAGGAGGTGGGCCTCCCTAGCTTCCCAACCTCCCCGTCCGGGGTGTCGATGACAGTGGACAGGCGCCTATCATCCGTAAGGCCGTACATAGCCTGCGCCATCGTAACTGGACTCGGCCTCGACGACGAGGATATCCGCCAGATCATATCGCTGCAGGAAGACCTCCACAACGGGCTGGGCAGGAGACGCAGGATGGTTGCAATAGGCCTTCACGACATGGATGCTGTCAAGCCGCCTTTCTCCTACAAGGCTGTCGGACCCACGTTTTCCTTCGTCCCCCTGGGGGGTGAAAAGCCGCTTACAGTCGGGTCGATCCTAGCTGAGACTGACGAGGGGAGGCTGTACGGGACTGCTCTCGGGAGCAAGGATCTCTTTCCTGTGATTACGGACTCCAGGGGTGTTGTCCTCTCCTTCCCGCCGATAATCAACGGGGACGCGACCAGGGTCACGTCGAAGACGAAGAAGATGTTCATCGACGTGACGAGTACAGACGACAGGGCAGGTGACAACGTACTCGCCATCATCGCCACCACGCTTTCTGAAGCAGGGGGCAAACTTAGAACCGTCTCCGTGAGATATCCGGGACGGGTTAAGGTGACGCCTGACCTCGCCCCGAGCAGACTGCGTCTGGACTCGTCTCTCGTCAGGGAGACTCTCGGCATGGACCTCACAGCCGCGGAGATAACGGCGTCCCTGAGAAGAAACAGGCTGGGCCTGAAAGGAAGGGAAGTGCTGGCACCGCGGTACAGGCTGGACCTGATGCATCCGGTGGACCTCGCCGAGGAGGTTGCGCTGGGATACGGGTTCGACAGAATTATCCCCGCATACCCGGCCAGCAGGCAGCCCGGCGCTTTCAATCCGTTCGAACAGTATCTGGATTCCATATCGACGGTCATGGCTGGTATGGGGATGATTGAACTGATGACCTACGAACTCACGGACACTAGTTCTCTCTACTCTTCTTTCCAGAGGCCCGAAGACGATAAGATCAGGGTGAAGGACCCCAAGAGCCTCGACCATTCCACGCTGAGGGACGCGCTCGTGCCGACGATGATGTCCGCGCTTCACAGCAACATTAGATCGGATTACCCCCAGCGCGTCTTCGAGATAGGGCGCGTGTATTCCAGGAAGAATGGCACGGTGTCGGAGTCGATGCACCTTGGGTGCCTTATCGCCCATTCCCAATCAGCGTTCACAGAAGCAAAAATGTACCTGGAGGCTCTTTGCGTAACCATCGGCGGGGTCCAGGCATCGGCCCGGACTGGAGAGCATTGGGCGTTCTCCCCAGGGAGATGTGCGGCGATGGAGGTGGGGGCATCCTTGCTCGGCTACGTCGGCGAGGTGAGGCCAGAGGCCATCAGCGCCTTCGGGCTGGGCGTCCCTGTATCGGGCTTCGAGCTGGACCTGACCGCTCTCTACAAACAGCTAAAATAGCGCCGGGACGCTTACAAGCCAGACGGCTTTCGTTCTAAAGCGCGCCAAACGGCCACCCGCGAAGGCGGAAACGCTTTGATGAACGGATGGTTTACCCAGGCGCGCGACAGACGGAAGCCGTTTGCCCGTTGAAGAGGCGCGGTGAGTTCCCCGCTGAAGGCTGGGACATGATCCGAGCTCGTCAGAGACGGGCAACAATCCAATGTGGCAGAGAAAATGATTGACAAACGTGAAAGGGGCTACCAGGAGTTTCGGGAGTTCCTTGTTGACTTCATACTTGATCTGAACCGCAGCGCAGAAGACGGATGGACGGTCTTGGTAGAGGGTCGCCGAGACGAGAAAGCGCTAAGGGGGTTGGGGTATGCCGGTAAAGCTGTGACCGTCTCCCGGCTGGGGAAGAGGCCGCGGGGCGAAATTCGCGGCATAAAGCGGGCAATCATCCTGACCGACCTTGACGTAGAGGGGAACTTTCTTGCCTCGAAGTTCTTCAAGATGTTCAGACATGAAGGCGCCGAGACCTCGCTCGGCGAGCGTCGGAGGCTCAGAGCGGCGTCTCGAGGCGTCTTCCTCCAGGTCGAGAACCTCTCGAGGTTCGCGAAGCCTGAAGGGTTCCGTTGGGATGCGACGTAGCCAGTTCCGCGCCAGCGCCGATTTCGGGCTGACGCGTGGGGATGAGGAGACACAGCTGTTGGTATCCCGCGGCTTGACGCCCGTCTCCGCGAATCGAGAACCGGAAAACAAGAAGTTTATATCCCCGCCAAAATCGGTGGGATTCAATTAACGATTAACACCGTTAAGCACGAGTGAAACAGAAGTGAACGGAGAGAAAGGAGTTGCCAGATTCAGGTATAGTAAAGTATCTAGTCAAACTGAGGTTTGAAGTAGACGGGGTCGTCGAAAGGGCCGACGTGATCGGGGCGATCTTCGGTCAGACCGAAGGCCTCTTTGGCCCTGAAATGAACCTGAACGAACTTCAGAAGAGCTGGAAGGTCGGCAGGATAGAGATCAACCTCGAGTCCAAGAACGACCGCACGAGGGGCGAGGTGATAATACCGATGTCCACTGACATCGGAACAGCCGCTCTCATCGCCGCGGCGGTCGAGAGCGTCGACAAGGTGGGCCCCTGCAGTGCGCGCTTCAACGTGGGGCAGATCGAGGACGTAAGGGCGGTCAAGAGGAAGCAGATAGTCGATAGGGCTAAGCTGATTGTCAGAGACTGGAGTTCGAAGACTTCCAGCGAGGGGGAGAACCTCCTCAAAGACGTAACCGAGTCCACGAAGAGGGCGAAGGTGGTCAACTACGGACTGGAAAACCTCCCTGCGGGCCCAGGAGTCTATTCGTCTGAGCTTGTGTATCTGGTCGAAGGGAGGGCTGACGTTGTCCTCTTCCTCAGGGCAGGCATCGAGAACGTGGTCGCTCTGGAGGGGACGAGCATCCCTGACTCGGTGATTGAACTCGGGAAGAAGAAACGACTGATCGCCGTATTGGACGGCGACCGTGGCGGGGAGCTCATCGAGAAGGAACTCGCTCAAGTTATGAAGGTCGAAAAGGTGATTCATGCGCCCCAGGGCAAGGAAGTCGAGGATCTCACTCCAATCGACGTGATCAACATGTTGAAGGCTGAGAAGGTCGACATGCCGGCAGTTCAGAAGAGACAGAGGTCGGCTGAAGCTGCGGCTCCCGCCTCACACCCTGCCGACGAGGCAGACGAGCCGGTAGTTGTGAAGACCCGCGAGCTCTACGCCAACTTGAACGGGACCCTCGAGGCGATACTGCTTGACCAGGGACTCCAGGAGATCGGCAGGTTCCCCATCAGCGAACTCGTCCAGAAGATGGAGGGGACCAGCGGGGCTCTATACCTGATCTTCGACGGCATAGTCACTCAGAGGCTGGTAGAATCGGCGACCAGAGTGGGAGTGAAGGGGATTATCGGCCACCGTACAGGCGAACTGGGCCAGGTCCCTGACGATGTCAGGATAGGGACCTTCAGAGACCTCGGCCTAGAGTAGGCCCCGGTCATTTGATCGTCACAGCGTTCGACCCAAAACACAACCGCTGTTCTCTTACCATAGAGTCTGCCGAGGACCTCTGGACCCTCAGGCGCCTGGTCGCGAAGGGAGACGTCATAGTTACACGGAGTTCAAGGGTGGTGAAGAGGGAAGATGAGTACGCACGGCCAGATAAGGGCGAGCGGGTCAAGGTCACACTGTCTCTTTCAGTCGACGAAGTGCACTTGGACAGCAGCATCGAAAGGCTACGTGTTAGGGGGACGATACTCGAAGCGAGCGACGAGAGCGTCACCAAGGTGGGGTCCCACTCGATTACAGTCTCTCCAGGACACGCCGTCACGCTTCGGAAAACGCGCTGGACTCCCCTGGACACCAAGCTTGTCCGCCCGCCGAAGGGGTCGACGTCCCGGTTCGTCCTCCTGGCCGTCGACAGGCGCGATGCAGGCATCGGGACACTCAGCGGTTCCCATCTCTCCATCGTGACGACCGTCGAGTCGGGCCTGGGTGGAAAAATGGAGGGTGAACAGAGCTCATTGCCTTACATCTCGAAGGTGGCAGGAACCGTGGCGCAGCTCTTTCAGGAGGGCGACAGGGTTGTAGTGGCTGGTCCTGGGAACTTCAAAAACGCCGTCGCCAACCAGATAAGAGGGCGTCTGAAGTCGGGAGAAGTGACCTTGCTGGACGGCTTAGACCTGACCGGCTCTGACGGGGTCCGTGCGCTGATAAAGACGCCATCGTTTCAGGAGTTGGCCAAAGATTCCCTGGCCGTGGCTATGCAGATGCTCGTGGCCGAAGCGATCAAACGGATGTCCACTTCCGACCCAAAGGTCGCTTATTCCCTCCCACGAGTGGCCGACGCCGCGGCTGCGGGTGCAGTCGAGTCCAGCGCAGTGTCCGACGACGTTTTCAGCTCGGGCGTAGACGAGACGAGACTGGTGGATGTCTTGAACCTGATTGAGGGAAAGGGGGGGCGGGTATATCTCGCCGATTCTTCCATGGAATACGGGAAGCAAGTGTCATCCTTCGGTGGAATCATCGCCCTGCTCAGGTACGCGCTCAGAGCTTAGTCAGCCACGGGAAGACGAACTCGACAATAATCGCCAGAAGTATCCCTCCCTTCATCAGATCCTTGCCCATCCTCACCGAAACATGCGTGAAGTAGAGCAGCGCCCCGACCATGAGCACGGTGATATAGGCCACGCGTGTTATGTCCACCACCACCGCATCGACGGTCGTAAGGAGTAGCGTCGCCGTTGTCGTGAACTGATTGGCAAACTGTTGGATCACGCCTTCGGTCCCAGGCGGGGGCTGTATACTCGACATCGACGGTGAATCCCGCGTCCCTATTTAACAGGCCACGCTCAGAACAAGCTGTACAGGTAGGGGGCTACTATGACGCCCAGAATCAGGAACAAGACCAGCATAGTGGCAGCCATTGTTATCCGCTTCTCGTTCTTTTCACCCAGCTTCCCCTTGCTTAGCGCCTTGACCCCGACTGAGAAAGCCTGTCCTCCATCGAGCGGATATATCGGGAGCGCGTTGAAAATGGCCAGGTTGAAGTTCAGGAAAAAAACCCAGTACAGCAGGTTCGTCAGCGGCGCCGCAACCCCTCCCAGGGGAGATGTGTAGAACATAGCCAGAGAGTCCGAAAAGGGCACTCTGCTCTGGCAGACTGGTAAGGTAGGTATGCAGACATACTGCCAGAGATTGCTCAATGGTGAAGCGTAAGCGGACACAGCAGAAACCAGACCCGCTCCGCTGATCTGCTCCACTCCGAGATACGGGTACTCGGTAATGTTCTGTCCCGTGGTAACGTTCTGGACCACGTTACAGCACCCCAGCGTTACGTCAAGATGCAGGATGCTTCCGCTCCTATACACCGTGAGGTTCACCGTCTGCCCGACCTTCAGGCTGGTGTTCGGGTTCAGAACTGTGGCGATGTCTGTAATGTTCTTGCCGTCAAACTGGGTGACTATGTCTCCTGCCTTAAGCCCGCCGTTGGCGGCCGGGCTCCCAGACGCGACTCCGGCGATCCCCGCCCCGGTCGCAGCGGGAACGAACGTTCCCACGATCAATACGAGGAGCAAAAGACACGCCAGACCGGCAACGAGGTTGACCCCGGCCCCTGCAGCTAGGACTCGTGCTGAATACGACGGCTTCGCTTGTTTTATCGCCGTTTCATCTACGTCGACGAAGGCGCCGATCGGGACAAAGAGGAAGAAGAGCAGGCCTGCTGCTTTGACCGGCAGCCCAAGGCTCCTCGCAACGATTCCGTGGGCGCCCTCGTGGATGATCATCGCTATGATCAGCGCTATCCATCCGTCAACTACGGGCAGGTACGGGTTGATGCCCGGTAGGCCCAGGTTCGCGAGCGGCCCTATGGTCCTGACATAAGCTGCAATGTCTGCTCCTCGGGGTGAAAGCAGGATGAACGCCTCGCTGAGGAATAGATAGAAACCGAAGAACGCCGAAACCGGCAAGACATAGAGTAGGGCCCATCCCGCCGGCTTCGAAATCCTGTTCTTCCCCAGCCTGTCCATGAGCGCCTGGAACCTCTTCGTCCTGAACAGAATCACCCCGTACTGGAACTCGAACCGCCTGAATTCGTCAGAACCCAACTTCTAACCGCACGAAGCAGTTCGCGCTTTAAGGGTTGAGACTTTATACAGCGCAGAGTTACGACTTTTCGAATGCCTGGCTGCAGCGTCTGCGGAGGTCCCCCTTCCTTCACCAGGCGCTATTCCGGTGAGGCGCTCTGCACTACCTGTTTCAAGAGTTCCATTGTCGAGAAGACGCGCCGGACCGTTTCCAAGTATAGCATGTTCAAGCGGGGAGACAGGGTGGCTGTCGCCGTCTCAGGGGGCAAGGACAGCCTCGCCCTGCTCGAGGTCTTGGTGCAGCTGTACCGTCCACGTCGCGTCCCCATCGTCGCAGTGTCGGTCGACGAAGGGGTGGCAGGCTACAGGGACGAGGCGCTTGAGCATGCGCGCGCTGTCTGCTCAAGACTGGAGGTCGACCACACAGTGGTGTCCTACAAGGAATTGTATGGGTTCTCTCTGGACGAGGCTCTCGACTGGAATGAGGAACGCGACGTCTCTTCGTGCAGCTTCTGTGGAGTGTTCAGGAGACGAGCCATAGACCAGGCAGCCGCCGGCGCAAAGGCTACGGTCGTGGCCACGGAACACAAGCTCGAAGACTATGTCCAGACCTTCATGATGAACCTCATGCATGGAGATGTAGCTCGGCTTGGCTGGCTGGACCCCGCCTACGCCGACTCCGCATTCCCAGTACGGAGGGTAAAGCCATTCATGGAGATCTATGAGGAGGAGGTCGCGCTGTACGCCTACCACTCTGGAATCCCATTCCAGAGCGTCAGCTGTCCCTACATGCACGAGGGGCTCAGGAGCGAGGTCAGGGATTACCTAAACGCCATGGAGGCTGGGCATCCAGGGATCAAGAACGTCCTCCTCAGCTCCAGTCTCGACGTCATCTCGCGATATTCTGGTTCGTCCGACAAGGAGTCAACTTCATGCAGGAACTGCGGCAACCCTTCCTCCAGCGACCTATGCGCGGTCTGCAAGATGAAAGCGACTGTCGAGGAACACGTAAAAAGCCGCGACTAGTTCACCTGAGGTTGGCGGTGGGGAGGGTCCGAGGGATAGCCGTCCTCGCGAGGCTGAAACCGGCTTCACGCAGCGGCCAGCAACCTCCGGGTAAAGCCATCCTCTTCGTCACCCGCGACGGGCAGGGAAGACGAACTCACGCCGAGGCGGGCGGTCACGAGGGGCAGCCCTTTCGAAGGAGAGGGCCTGACTCTTGATTGCCGAATCGGGCGAGGTCCGGGAGGGAGCAACCCTATGGCGACGTGGCCACGCTGCTTCGTCTACGTGGGGGATTCCCAGTCCGACGAGATGGGGGCGGAGAGCGGTGGTGAACTCCGGAGGACCCGCCGCCGCTTACGTTTTTATCCGCCATAAATCGCCTGGAACACCGCGCAGGGGTAGCCTAGAGTCCTCGACGGGGAGCCTGGTAAGGCGCAGCCAACTGGGCGCAAGCTTGCTAAGCCTGTGTCTCTAACGGGACTCGTGGGTTCGAATCCCTCCTTCGAGGGGGGCGACAGTCCCACCCCCTGCGCTCCCGGTTTCCGTCCCATCCGGCTGCTGTTTCCACCCCAGCTTCCTCAAGTATGGCGAGAAGATGAACAGCCCCGAAGCGGCAGCGGTCCCTATTCCCGCGACCATGAAATCGGTACTTATTCCACTGACGGCAATGAGCACCCCCCCTGCGACCTGGCCGACAGGGATGACCGCAAAACTGCCAAGTTGGTCTAGGCCGAAGTACCTCCCCTGCATCTCCGTGGGGACGATCAATTGGACAGCAGTCAGCCAAGTGGTGTTGGTGAGCCCGAGCAGGACGCCTACCACAAAAGAGAACAGCAGGGACGGGAAGAAGTAAGGAAACGCTACCATTGCAATTATGCTGATGC
>JAKAPN010000041.1:4253-8106 GCA_021822995.1 archaeon | reverse complement strand
CGCCGGGGACATCGCTGGGCCCCTCGACGGAGTGAAGCTGAACCTCATAGCGACGGGCTACGCCCAGGCGGCGCTTGCCGTGAACGTGGCGAAAGCCTACGTCGACCCGACCTCAAAGATATTCCCAGGGCACAGCAGCGAGATGAAGAAGTAGGTCAGTCGATCTGGCCGAGAATGCGCCGGTAGTTGAAGTCCGTCCTTATGGCAGGGTGGAGCGGGTCTATCAGGACGCACTCGTACCATGCGTGGATGCCATCTTTCCAGACCGGGTAGGACCCGAGAAGCTTCATGTTGGGGTGGCGCTCCTGCGCCCTCCGCTCGGCCACCTGCTGAGACGAGACTGCGGACTTTATCTTCAGGACACCCATGTGCTTCGGCCTTCTCCCCGACGTGGGGCGCTTCTTCCGCATCCCGCCTCTTGACACCCGCATCCGAATGACTATCACGCCTTCCTTCGCCTTGTAGCCGATCGCTCGCGCGCGGTCGAGCCTCCAGGGGTGGTCTACACGGAGCATCGCCGGCTCCTTTCGGAGCTCCACGGCCCTCGTTCTCATATCTCCCCCTTTTTCGTGGAATATCTGCTGCCAGGTCTTCGAAATCTGGCTGTACATCGGCATTTGGGCGCCTCGTTTCAACTCGGCAAATAAACGTTGGGCTCGGTCAGCTTGAGGCGAAGAACGCCCTGACCTTCTCGCCGATCACCGTGACCGCGCTGAGCTGGGCTTCCTCGGTCTGGCCCCCAATGTGTGGCGTCAGTATGGTGTTCGGCGCCTCCAGTATGGCGCCTGTGGGGGGTTCCTTCTCGAACACGTCGAGGGCCGCCCCTCCGATCCTCCCTTCATTCAGGGCGACGGCCAGCGCGTCCTCGTCTACCACTCCGCCGCGCGAAGTGTTCACCAGGACGGCGTTCTTCTTCATGCGCGAGATCTTCTCCGTGCCCACCAGCCTTGCCGTCTCCGGAGTCATGGGGACGTGGAGGGTGATGTAGTCAGACGAGGAGAACAGTTCGTCGAGGCCGACCACCTTGGCTCCAACCTGGTCGAGGACGGCCTGGGGGATGGGTATCACGTCGTAGACGAGCAGGCTCATCCCCAGGACCTTTGCCACCTCGCCGATCCTACGCCCGATCCGGCCAAATCCCACAACGCCGAGGACCTTCCCTCGCAGCTCCCTCCCCACGAGAGCGTTCTTTTCCCACTTCCCAGCTTTCGTGCCCACGTCCGCCCGGACGACCTTCCTGCTCACGCCGAGCATCATGAGAAAGACCTGCTCCACCACAGCCTCCACGAGCGACTCGGGGCTGTTGACGACGGTCACCCCCCTGGACTTCGCGTATTCGACGTCGACGTTGTCGAGCCCGGTCCCAGCCCGGGCCACCAGCTTCAGTCTCCCTCCCTTCTCCAGGACCGCCTTGTCCACCTTCGTCCTGCTCCTCACAATCAGCGCCTCGTATCCCCCTACGACGTCGAGGAGCTCTTCCCGGGTGATCGCGGGCCTGTAGTCGACCGCCATGGAAGGGCCGAGGGCGAGCTTCTCGACCTCTACCGGGTCGCAAATCAGGATCTTGACCATGCTTGAAGCCCCAGCCTTGCGGTCTCCGAGACCATCGATATATCGCTTGAACCTAACGAGCCGTCGTAGGCGAGCGACCTCAGGGTGGTAGGGGCGGCAATGCCTGGGATGGCCACCCCGCAGGACCGCTGTTCGTGGACCGCCTCCAACCCCAGCACCCTCCCGGTCGCCCGGTCGTACACCAGGGCGCAAGAAGTGACTTCGTCTCTGCGCTCGCCCACCGAGTCGACCTCAAGGCCCGCGGCCCTTGCGGCGGCGATGCCTGTCCCCACGCACGTCCACACAAGACCGAAGACCGAGCAGGAAACGCGCCTTGCGTGCGGCATCGCGACCTTCGAGCCTGTCGCGTTCGCTCCCGCGGTCCGCCCCGACGGCTCCTGCTCGTCCTCGAGGGACGCGCTGGAAGGGGATCCCTCGGAAAGCTCGGCGCACCCGCCTGCAGCGAGGATGCCCGGGGTCGAGGTCCTCAGGTCGAGCCCGACCTTGACCCCTCCCCGCTTACCGACGCCGGCAGGGCCGGGGACCGGCCTTGGGGTCCGGCGTGGCGCCACGGCGAGCGCGCCGGCAGGGACCACCTCTCCCTGCGCGAGCACCGCCTCGAGCTTCACGGCGCCCAGCGCCCTGGACACCCGGCCCGCCCTCACAGAGACTCCTCTCTGCTCTGCGGCGTCGAAGAGCACCCTAGAGGCGAGCGGCCCGGGCGCCGCGTGCTGCCAGGACGATATGAAGAGGGCGACCCTCCTGCCGCGGCCTGCGGCCTTCTCGGCGACCTGGAGCCCTCGTCCGCCTTCGCCCGAGACCACGACCGCGTCGGCTGAAGCCATGTCGCGGCCCAATGCGGAGTACTTCTCCGGCGAGTCCAGGATGGTCACTCCGGGCTTGCTCCGGCCCTCGAAGTACGCTCCCTCGAAACCAGAGCCGGTTGCCAACACGAGCGAGTCGGCGACGAGCTTGCGCCCACCTACCGTGGTGACCGCTCCACCGGCGAGTGACGTCACCCTCGTCTCGAAGGCGCAGGTCACTCCCGCAGGGGACCTGGGGGAAGGCACCCGCCCCGCAGAGAATCCGTCATGGATGAGGTCCGGCCAGGACTGCCAGTCGGACAGGGGGCCCCGGAGCGAGTCGACGAGGGTCACCTCAGCTCCGGCTCGCGAGGCCTCCCTGGCAGCCTCGGTCCCGGCCTTTCCAGCACCTATCACGACCACCCTCATGCCGCGGTTCGCGGCCGGCGATGGTTATAACGGGCCGCCGGTTCGGCCGTCCCGTGCTAGTGGGGGTCGTCGGCAAACCTAATGTGGGGAAGTCGACTTTCTTCGCTGCCGCCACGCTCAAGGACGTCGCAATGGCAGACTATCCCTTCACGACGATCAAGCCCAACGTAGGAGTGGCGCACCTCGTCACGGAGTGCGTATGCAAGGAGCTAGGGGTCACGGACTCGCCGAAGAACTCGACCTGCGTGAACGGGACGAGGCTGATACCCGTCAAGCTGGTGGATGTCGCCGGGCTGGTCGAGGGGGCATCGAAGGGCAAGGGGCTGGGAAACCAGTTCCTCGACGACCTGAGGCAGGCGGACGCTCTCATCCACGTTGTGGACGCCTCCGGGTCGACCGACCTCGAGGGGAAGAAGGTCCCCGCCGGGACCCACGACCCGGTGGCCGACATTGGGATGGTGGAGAAGGAGTTCGACCTCTGGATGTTCGGGATCCTGAAAAAGGACTGGGAGAAGGCGACCAGGTCCCTCGAACAGACAGGAGGGAAGATTGCAGAGCATCTGGCTGAGAAGCTCTCGGGGCTTTCCGTCACCTTCGCCGACGTCGAGCAGGTGTTGCTCCGGCTCCACCTAAGGACAGAGAAGCCGAGTCAGTGGTCCGACGACCAGATCATGCAGTTCGTGGTGGAGACGAGGAAGCTGACCAAGCCTTCCCTGCTGGCTGCGAACAAGGCAGACCTGCCCACCGCCGGGCGCTACATCGAGAAGCTCCGGGAGACGGGGAGGAAGGTGATCCCCTGCGCTTCCGAGGCAGAGCTCCTGCTTCGCAGGGCTACTGAGCACGGGCTCGTCGTGTACTCCCCAGGCGCGAAGGAGTTCTCGGCGAAAGATCCCGCAGGGCTGAGCGCGGCGCAGGCCAACGCCCTCAAGATGGTGGAGGACAGGGTGATGAAGGTCTACGGGGGGACCGGGGTGCAAGACGCCATCAACGGGGCGTTCTTCGACCTGCTGAAGGCGATCGTGGTCTATCCCGTTGTGGACGAGACGAGGTTCGCGGACAAAGACGGCAGG
>JAKAPN010000041.1:0-4243 GCA_021822995.1 archaeon | reverse complement strand
GCGAGGACAGTCCACAGCGAGCTTGCAGAGACCTTCCTTTACGGCATCGACGCCAGGACGGGGAAGAGGTTGGCGGCAGACCACGTGCTCATGAACAGGGACGTGGTGAAGATAGTCTCAAGCGGGAAGCGGGGATAGCTGCTCCACCTTTCGCGGCTCGGGCCTGGCTATCAGCTTGCTCTTCCGCACACCGACGTGCCTCAGGTGAGTCACCTTCTTTGCCTCGTTGTAGACGTCTGACGCGACCTTCTGCAGGACGAGCTCCTGCACGAACCCCTCGTAGTTCATCCCGGCAGCCTTCGCCGCGATGACCTGGTCCATTATCAACCTCAGGTCGTGCTTCCTGGAGCTGTTCATCTTCCCCTGAGAGAGGGCGGTGCAGTACACCCTTACCACGTATCCGTCCTTGGTCGTGTAGTCGTGGATGAAGTCCGACATCGAGGAGCCCCGCCTGATGAGACTTCTGAGGAACTCGCGGGAGTATTCGTGCCCCTTGAAGACGGTGTAAGCGGTCCCACCTTCGACCCGGTCTATCTGGAAGAAGAGCTTGAACGCATAGTGCTGAGGGTCCTGCTTGAGGATGTCATAGAGGGTGGTCTCTATCGTCCTCCCCTCCGGCTTCTCGACGTCTGTGAGCGGGACCTTCGCGATGGGGGCGTTGCCGAACGACGGCGAGGCGGTGACAGTCACCCATGACTTCAGCTTCCACTTGTCCCTGACCTTCGCCACTTTCTTTGGCAATTCGAGACGCCCCGCCGGTCTCGCGCTTATAACCTCAGCGCCGCGCGAGCGACGCCGTCCCCCCCATGTATGGGAGGAGCGGACCGGGTATCTTCACGGAGCCGTCCTTCTGCTGGAAGTTCTCCACTATGGCCACAAGGACCCTGGTCGTGACGGCCGTCGAGTTGAGAGTGTGCACCAGCTTCGTCGCCTCGCTCTGCTTGTCTCGGAACCTCACCTTGAGGCGCCTGGACTGGTAGTCGGTGCAGTTGCTGCACGACACCATCTCCCTGAACTTCCCCTGGACAGGCATCCAAGCTTCGAGGTCGTACTTCTTCGCCGCGACAGACCCCATGTCCCCGGTGCATACGTTTACGACCCGATAGTGGAGCCCCAGGCTCTGGAAGATCTCCTCTGCGTTCGCGATCAGCTGCTCGTGGAGCGGCCAGCTTTCTTCGGGCCTCGCGAAGGCGATCTGCTCGACCTTGTAGAACTGGTGGGTCCGGAAGATCCCCTTCGTGTCCTTTCCGTGGGCGCCCGCCTCCACCCTGAAACACGGGGAGAACCCGCAGTACTTCAGAGGGAGGCCTCCTCCCTGCAGTATCTCGTCCGAGTGCATAGCGACCAGCGGGTGCTCGGAGGTGGCGATCATGTACAGGTCCTCTCCTTCCACCTTGTAGATGACCGGCCCGAAGTCGTTCAGGTCTGTGACCCCGCCGTAGGGCTCTCGCCTCATCATGAACGGAGGCTCGACTGGGACGAAACCTTTGGCCGAAAGGACGTCGACCGCATACCTCATGATGGCGTGCTCGAGCTTCACCGCGTCCCCTTTGAGGAAGAAGAACCGGGCCCCCGATATCTTCGCGGCCCGCTCCATGTCGACCATCCCCAGGGCGGCGAGGACCTCGATGTGGTCCTTCGGGGTAAAGTCGAAGGCGTGCGGTTCGCCCCAGGTGCGGACAGTGACGTTTTCAGAGTCATCCTTCCCCACCGGGACGCTTTCGTGGAGCAAGTTGGGGAGGGACATCATTATCCCTTCGAGCACCCGCTCCTGCTCGTCCTGGACCTTGGCGAAGGCGTCGAGGCGCTGCGAAAACTCGGCGACCTTCTTCTGCTCAGCCTGAATGGGCTGCTTCTTCCGCGCCAGCTCGGCTATGACCCGGTTCGCCTCGTTTAGCTCGTGGCGGAGAGCTTCGGCCTGCGCCTTCGCAGCCCTCCACGCAGAGTCTGCTTCGATTGCGCTGTCCACAAGCGGGAGCTTGTCGAGCATCCCCCTCTTCTTCAGGTCGGCCCTGATCGTATCGGGGGTCTCCCGGATGAGCTTGACGTCGAGCATGTCGCTACCTCATCCCCGCACCTGTTGCGATAAAAGCCATATCTCCTGGAAGAGCGCGATGTCGTTGAGGAACGCGAGGCAGGTGGACATGGCGGTCGCCGGCGTGGCGGCCTCCACCCTGATGGACAGCCGGCTCCCCCGACCGCTGAGCTCTATCCCCAGCCCGCGGGGCCCCCCTTCGTTGTCCGGCGTGAGGACGGCGACGAGGCCCTCCCTGGCGCGCTTGTCAGCGCAAGAGATCTCGAGCGCAGCCTTCGCCTTCATCCCGAGACCCTGTCGGCCACCGACTTCGAGAACGCGTCGGCCCGCGAAGCAGGTATCTTCGCCCCGGCCGCCATCGCGTGGCCGCCTCCTACTCCCCCGACTTCTGCAGCCGCCTCCCGCATCACCGACCCCAGGTCGACCGCGCCCTCGTAAAGGTCTCCCACCCTGGACGATATCTTCAGGTCGTTCCCGCGGCTGGTCGCCCTGCCTACCACAACCTTGTCCTTGTACGCCGGAGATCCTGTGAGTATGGAGATCACCGGACCGAGGAGCCTTTCGTCGACGACCCCCTCGCCATTGACCAGGACGAGCCTCCCGTGCGGCTCGACCCGGGACGCGTCCGAGGTCACGGCGTCTAGCGCCCGGTTGATCCCCGACCTGTAGTCGGAGAGGTTCCTCATCGCCTCTTTCAGTGCCGCCGACCTGTCCCCCAGGCAGACGGAGATCCCGATGCCGGCCAGCCCCATCCTCCCGCATGAGTTCAACAGGGTGCCGAACTCCCTTGCGTCCCTTAGGGGCGTGAACGGGTCCTCGAACCTGAACGTGTAGACCTCGCCGAAGAGCCCCGCCAGGGCCTCGGTTGCCCCCGGCTCCGACCCGAGCGCTTCGGCTATCGCCTCCGTCAGCTTCCTCTTCTCGTCGTCGCCGAGTGAGGAGATCGTCCTCCAGGCCCCGCCCTCCTTCAGCTCGAGTCCCGAATTGTGCAACAGGGCCAGCGTCGCGTCTTTGCTCCCCGTGAGCCCCTTGAGAAACGGGGTCGAAGTGAGCGCGACGGACTCGTGCACGGGCCGGGTCTCCCTGCCTGTGAACATCAGGTCCTTCGACACCATGAGGAGTCCCTTCTTCTGGGCGACCTCCATCGCCGATCTGTTTAGCCCGGTCAGGGAACGGCCAGGGCCAGATTCTTGGCGGTCGGCCAGCGCGCCCACGACGGCGAGCGTCGAGAGGTCGCTGTTCGCCGGGTCCAGGGCGGCGGCGAAAAAGTAAGCCATCGTGGACGAGCACGCCTCCCTCCCGCCGTCGTAGCCGAAGGCCCACGCGTTGACCACCGACTGGTTGCCGATGTCCGCCTCGGAGATCTCGTGGTGGTCGATGACTAGGTACCTCCCCCCAAGCGCGGCCTCGAGCTCGGCGACGAGGGTGGAGGCGAGGTCGACGAATATGTAGAAGTCGTGCCTCTGCGACGCCAGCTCGGTTATCGTCTTCGGGTCGAGGTCAGGTACCGTCCTGACCGTCACGTTGGCCCCCCGGCGCTTCAGGGCGCTGAATACAGCCGACCCGCTGCAGAGTCCGTCGGCGTCGATATGGGTGACAACGAGGAGCCGCTTTCCGGCAAGGACAGATTCCATGATGCCAGGCACCAGGCTGCGGTACCTTTGCATGAGGCCTTCCAGATCGGCCAAGGGTCCGCCCCTTCGACTACGCCAGCTGCGCGACCACGGCGGTGTACTTGAAGTCGCTGGAGAGAATCCCTTTTTCCTTGTAGTATTTTGAAAGCCTGTAGATCTTCGCTTCGACCAGCTCCAGGGAATGGACGTTCTTCCGGTCGCTCTTATGCGAGCCGAGGTGCCTCTGCACCCTCTGGGCCCTGTCGATCAGGTCCTGCAGGTCTTGGGGCATCTTCGGGGCAGCCTTTCCTTCTGAGAGAATCTTGCCTAGAGGCTTCCCCACCAGGGGCTTCACGAGGGGTACGCCGTAGTCGTCCCTGAGAGCCTGTCCGATCCTGCTGGGCGTCACCCCCTCTTTCGCCATCTTCAGCGCGGCGCTCCGGGCCTCCTCCGCCGTAGTGGTGACCCAGCTGGGGTTGCTCTTGCTAGTCGGCCTTGTCTGATGGGATTTGCCGTGCCTGTGAGAGTGAATCCGCGCCATTTCGCTACAGTTCAGGCGAGTCCTTCCGCTTAGGCTGATAAACGTTGCCCGGCT
>JAKAPN010000040.1 GCA_021822995.1 archaeon | reverse complement strand
CGATCTTCTAACTACGGGCAACTTCTCTCCTGCTCCTCAGCCATGACAGGTCTCCCCCATATAGCGCCCTCAGATCGTCGAGCCCGTAACGAATCAGCATCAGTCTTTCTATCCCCGGCCCCCAGGCGAGCACCGGTACCTTTACTCCAAGAGGAACTGTCACTTCCGGCCTGAAGATTCCCGAGCCGGAGAGTTCGATCCACGCATCAACTGCCTTGGAATACCCCACAACCTCGAGTGACGGCTCAGTATAGGGGAAGAATGTAGGCCAGAGCTTGACATGCGACATTCCAAGCTTCTTGTAGAACTCTGTCAGAAAACCCATCAGGTGCCTTACGTTCAGACCCTCGCCCACCATGATGCCGTCCATCTGATAGAACTCCGCTAGGTGCTTGTAATCGAGATTTTCATTCCTGTAAACCTTCGAGACAGCGAAAACCCGCCTTTCCTTCTCCTTCTCCTCAGCCAGCGCCCTGACCGTCAGCACCGTGTTGTGAGTCCTGAGGACCAGCCTTCGTGCCTCTTCGATGCTCCAATGGTACCCCCAGCCTCTGCTGCCTGTCTTCCAACCGCTTTCGTGGGTGGCGGCGACGTTTGCTACGACCCCGGACCGCCCGAGTTTGGTGTCTGAGAGCCCGTCGAGGTAAAACGTGTCCTGCATCTCGCGACTTGGGTGGTTCTGCGGGACGTACAGCGCGTCGAAGTTCCAGAAGGCAGGGTGGACGCTGTCGCCCTGGACCTCGGTAAAGCCCATCGAGATGTAGGTCTCCCGAACTTCCTTGATGAAATCTCTGACAGGATGCCTGCGGCCGGGGTAGAATCTAGGAGCTTTGGCCTCGACGTCGATGGGGCGCAGGGATTTGGCGCGCCATGAGCGCGAGGCGAGGACATCCGGTGTGAGCCGGTCTATTACGTCGCCCGTCGCAGATGGTGCGTGAGACTGGCGACCAGCTTCAGTGACCAGAATCGTGTAGCTTTTTGTCTGCGCTCTCCTCAGTATTCCGCGCTTGACGAGGTCCGCAACTAGCGCGGACTGCTCGGCAGACAGCTCGGATTCGGCCTTTCCAGAGGAGATAGAATCGAGCAGTGCTCTGAGGTCATCTGGCCCCTTCTTGTCTACGACCGAGACCACCGGCACCGCTTCTCCCTCCACTCTGATCCACCGCGAACTTCGGGCACGCCCGAAGGCGGCAGAGAACTCCTGTGGGGAAACGAACTCGCCCCTGAGGTCTTCGACCGAAAGTGGGCGCGATGAACCCAAGAGTTTTCGGACGAGCTCAAGCTCAGGGGGGGTGCGGACGACCTCAAGACGGGTGCGGACCGACTCTGTTGTCGAAACCAATCCTTTGGTAGCGAGCCACTGCAGCGCCCTTCGGACCTGGTCCTCCTGCAAGGAGGTTGCGTCGACGAGCGATTCGAAGGAAAGGGAGCTGGCACCAGCCAAGGCGGAGAGTATCTTCTGTTCGATGGGGTGGAGGGGACCAGACATAGCGGCTACTTCCCCGTTGACGCCAGGTATCTCCTGCTTTTGGCGAGGAGGTCCTTTGCGTCGTTCATCATTGCGTCGCGTTTTCTGTGGTGTTCGTCCAGCCACGTCTTCACAAGCCCGACCGCCTCCTGCTTGCATTCCCCGCACAGGCGGACTCCCTTTGTGCACTCTGTGCGAACGGTGCTTACGTGGTCATCGTCTCTGGCAAAGTGGAAGCTGTAAAGGTCGTAGATGGGGCATATCTCGGGCCTGCCGCCGAGCCGCCTTTGCTCTTCGACGGTGTCGCGGCCTCCGGTGTACGCGGCCATTATCTTCCTGGACGCGTCCTTCGGCTGGTCCTCAAGGGTGAGCAGAGTGGACTCCGACCGCTTCGACATCTTGTCCGTACCGCCTAGACTGATCATCAGCCGGTGATAGAGCGAAGAAGGCGGGATGAATCCATACTCGTCGTGATACCTTGCGGCGAGATCGCGGGCAAGCCTGATGTGAGGGTCTTGGTCCGCACCGACCGGCACGAGGACCGGCTTCGGGCCTCCGAACTCGGCTAGCTGGGGCATGAGGATGTCTCCCGCCTGGTAAAGGGCCGACATGTACAGTCCAATCTGGCGCTCCCCATAAATCGCCCTAAGCATATTGTTGGTGACCCCCCTGGAAAAGACGGTGCCGAGGCGCATTACCTTCAATTCCTCGCTTTGAAGATAGACCACGGCCCTGTCAGGGTCCAGACCCAGTGCAAGGATGTCTGCGACGTTCCTCATGGCGATCTTCGAAGTCTGCTCGAAGGAAAGCCCGTTGTCAGCGTAAGCTTCGACGTCGGCGACGGCGTAGAAGACGGTGCCCTTCTTGGAGAGGGACTGGAAGTAGACCATGTCGTCCGCGGTCATCTTGGTCCCCAGATGGAAGTCCCCGGTGGGCTTGATCCCGCTCATCACGGCATAGGACTTGTTCTTCTCGACTGCGTCGATAATCCTAGCGAGGTCCCTCTGGCCGAAGTCGATGCCCCTGCTCAGATGGGGGCTTGGTGTCTTGAACCTCGAGACGAGGGGTGCGACGGGCTCGATACCGAATTCGCTCTGGAGACGGCCGTAGTCCTTGATTGACCCAGTCCCCCAGGGGTCGAGCTCTCCCTTGACCACACTACTTTCGCCTGACGGAGTTCTGATATAACCACTCTTACCCTTTGCTCGATGCAGCTTGCCCTGCTCCGTTCGAGACCCTTCCGTCCGAGTCGATTTCTCCCTTGCGAATCCTGGTCGAAGAGATCGGCTTCGAGTCGTCCGCCAACACGTAGTCGACGACGACTACCTCGAGCGCGGCGAACCCTCTGTTCAGGCGAAGGTCGTTTGCTATTGGCACGCGCTGGGCAGTCTCTCGGCTGACTACGATGGCCTCAATCTCAGGCGATGCGATGCCAGGACCAAAGTAGTCATCTAGCTTCGCGATCACATGATCTCGTCCAGGGAACATGCGCTTGATCAGCGCCTCCAATGCGTCCACCCTGGCCCGGTAGTCCTGGTCCGGTATCTTCCCCTCTCTCTTTGCGAATTCGTCTGATGTCACGCCTATCACAACCTTGTCGCCGACTTCGAAGCTCTTCGCTAGAAGTGCGACGTGTCCCTTGTGGATGTGGTCGAAAGTCCCTCCCGTGGCCACTGTCCTGAACTTCAGAGTTTCACCGCCTCGTAGCGAATCAGTTGAAATACCACGAACGCCCATGCTGCGTCAAGAACTCGATAAAGGGATTTGTGGAAGATTGTCACTGATACCAGAACAGTACAGGGCTTCGGGAAAGATAACCGCCGAAGTGAAGGCGGCGGTCAGGACCTTCGTCAAGCCCGGCACGACGTTCCTAGAGATTTGTGACTTCGTAAGGAAGGAGGTAGATGGCAGGGGAGGGAGGCTTGCGTTTCCGACCGGGATAGGCGTCAACGAAGTGACGGCGCATTACGCACCTCAAGACGGAGACGGCTCGTTGATACGTGACGAAGACCTCGTGAAAGTCGACTTCGGGGTGCATGTCGACGGCTACGTGACCGACACTTCGGTCACCGTGACATTCAATCCCGAGTACAACCTCCTGCTCGATGCGACGGAGAGGTGCCTTGAAATTGCGATAGCGACCGCGAGGAAGGAAGCGAGGACTTCGGAGATTGGAAGAGAGATCCACCGTGAAGCGGCGAGGTTCGGGTTCAAGACCATCGAGAACCTGACCGGTCATACGGTAGACAGGTATGTTGTGCACGCCGGCAAGAGCATCCCCAACCTCTACGTGCACGGAATGCAGTCCCTGAAGAAGGGAGATGTGTTCGCGATCGAGCCATTCCTCACCCTCGGCTCCGCGGCAGGATATGTTGTAGACGCTCCTTCCGAGACGATATTCTCTCTGGTAGGCAGGAAGAAAACCGGGACGCCCGAGCTGGACGCCTTTGCGGAGATGATCTGGGCAGAAAGGAAGACGCTCCCTTTTACCCCTAGGTGGTATTCGTCAGAGTATCCGAAGGACAAGTTACGCGAAATCTTGAGCAGGCTGATCGGCAAGAAGGTCATCAGGGCGTATCCGACGCTGGTGGAAGCTTCGGGAAGCCCGGTCGCCCAGTTCGAGCATACGATGGCGCTCGATCAGGACGGGCTGGTAGTCCTAACCTGACTGCTTAGTGCTCTCTGCGTAGACGAGGCTCACTCTGGTGGAGTTGGAACACTTCGGACACTTCGAGGATTCCTTGGTCACGTAGTCGCCTACGGAGAACGCTCGTTTCGTCTTCTGTCCACAGACGGGGCACTCTTCGATAGTATAGACGAGAAGCTTGGACTTCTTGTCCGCTCCAGGAACAGAGCTCATCATTGCGCCACACCGAGCGTGTTGCCGATCCCTGCGACCACGATTTCGTCCCCCTCCTTGGTCTTCTCTTCGATGACGCGGTTGAGGACTTCACCTACCTTCTCGGCCGCCTCTGCGATCTCTTTTCTCATGACAGTGATAGCTTCGAGAATGCTCTGCTTGACGAGTATGGCGTAAAGCGGGACTTTGACCTTGGTGGCCGCCTCTTCAATCTGGTACTTCTCCACGCCGATGCCCCCTATGGCTGCCCCAACTCCTTCTGCTATCTCGCCGGTCTTTTCCCCCTCGAGCTTGAGCGCGGCGTCGATCATCACTATGGCGCTCGGCTTCACCCCCATTTCGCCGATTATCTTCTGGATAGCCATGCCGGGCTGACCTACGTAAGCCATCGGGCCGTCTGCCTTCAAGACGTAGAGCTTCCGCCCCTTGTACTCGGTGACTGCCATCACGGTGTCCTTGGCAATCACTCTCTTCTCTTTCCCGGCCATAAGCTTCGACACTACAACTGGGCCGATGCCGTCCCCGACCGGCTGACCCATCCTGAAGGAGTCGGTGGCGTTGAGGAGGGCGTCGGCTTCCTGGATTATCATCGGCATAAGCATCTGGAGCTGCACCAGGGTGAAGTATGAGTTCGTCTTCTTGCCCAGCAGGTAATAGTGGCGGACAATCTTGTGTATCTGGTTGAGAGATGTGGCCACCTCGAGGAGGTTCTCCGATATGGAGATAGTCACGGGGTTGCTCTGATTCAGTAGAGCTCCCACTTCCGATCTGACCCTGTCGTTGTTGGTGGTGACCACGTGGTCTATCTTCCCTACCAGGCCTGACGGGTCGATGTCCACCGGCATGATGGTGACGTAGTCAAGGAACTGGTCCACTCGCTGGGTCGGGTCAGCAGCGGCCTTCCCCACGTTGATGAGGTAGTCGATGGCCTCCTTCCTTGCCTTGTCTTTCATGACCCTCAGTTTGTTCAGCCCCCTGCTGATTTCGTTGATGGCGAAATACGACTGGAGCCTGGTCCCAAATGCGAATTGGACTATGAACAGGAGCCCGAAGAAAGCGATGTACAGATAGGTCGTAAGATCTGATGAAGTGACCTGCAGTGCGGCTGTGAATATCGACATATCGGAAGTCGGATTTTGAGGCGCGTGAGCAGGGACTTAAATGTTCTGTATGAATGATTCATTATTGCTAGGAATTTTAGGAAAAGGCGCCGGCACCTCGGCTTCCCGACTCCTCTCGGAAGTCAGTAGCACCGGGGCGACGTATGGTTTGACTTCTGGGATCGGACGAGTCCAGGTCGGGCCCACACGCTATGGCCGGCTGAAGAAACGTCGCCCTGCTGGAGTAGATTAACGTTTCTGGTGTCCGACAAGCGTTTTTACGGGACGCAGGGGGAGCGAACACAATGCAGAGGAAGCTCCTGGATATCCTTGCATGTCCGCTGGACAAGCACTATCCCCTACAACTCATGGAGTTCAACCTGAGAGGGGCCGACGTGATAGTGGATGGAGTCTTGATCTGCTCGGAGTGTGGGCGATATTATCCCATAATGGACGAGATCCCGGTGATGCTTCCAGACGGGCTCAGGAACCGTAAGGAGGATTTGGGCTTCCTCCAGAAGTGGAGTTCGAAGCTGCCTGAGACGGTGGTCCACGGCGGGAAACCTTGGAACCTAGTGTCGGGATAGACGTCTGACGATTCCAGTGGCAGACCGGCTCCGGCTTGCTGAGAAGCGGGCGAGAAGACCTCCGTTGGGATGACTTTGCGCCGTTAGTTTAATTAGCGAACATCCGGCCACCGTGAAACCGGTGGGGGTATAGCCCAGAGCACGTAGAAGGTGGGCAGCTAGGCAGGGCGACAGGCTCCAGTGGTCAAACTACAATGTTTGATGACACCGCAGCGTGGATGATTAGGCATTGGAGCTGCAGAAACCTGTAGACCGTCGGTTCAAATCCGACTACCCCCACAGTTAACACGCCATTCTGGCTGGTACGATTATATAACAAGGGGGGATGCTGCGCCTGCATGGCGCCTCGGAGTATGCAGACCGTTCCTCGGGCTCCTGTCCAGCGAGGTTGAGCTTCAGTTGAGGGCCGAGGTCAGACTCGCAGCATGGTTGAGCACCTCGACTGTTCTGGCTTTGGGCACAGCGCCAAATTTTGTCGGGCTCCTCGGCCAGTCGTTATCCGATACCTTTGGCAGTATCTTCCCAGCGATACCCTTCGCCGCTCTACTGACCCTCATTTTCGCGCTAAGGTGGGGCGACCTGCGCGATCTGCTCACGGAAGAGGAGGGGGTGAAGTCCATGCTTGGTACCAGGGCGCTAGGGGGGGCGGTGGTCTTCGCTCTGCTAGCTCTCGCGCCCCTCACTGACCAGTCTGTTGTGAGCGCGGGTCTGGCAATCATTTTGACCTTCTACGCGACGTCGCTGGTAGTCAACCCTTCGACCAAAACGTTCCTCCTCCCCTATGCTGCAGTCTACGCGGCCGGGGTGGGAGCACCCTTCGCGCTTCAGTGGGTTTTCGGCGAGCCCCTTGCCATCCTCTCCGCTGACCTGTCTGCGGGGCTGGTCAGGCTCGTAGGTTTCCCCGTCGCCTGGCAAGGGACCCAATTCCAGCTCCTCTCCAAGACTGGCGACGTCATCAACGGAGTGGTCACACCCGGATGTTCCAGCATAATCTCAGTCACGACCTTTCTGGGGTTGCTGGCGCTGATGCACATTGATCTGCGCAAAGATATCAGGTCGACCGCTACCCTGGCTGTGGCCGGGGTAGGGATCCTCACGCTCCTCAACTCTGTGCGAATCTTGCTCCTGATGTGGGTGGGCTACGTCGAAGGGAGCTCCGCCTTTTGGGGAGTCCACAACTGGATTGGTTACGCCCTCTTCCTGGGGTTCTACTTGGCCGCGCTCCCTGTCTATTCGAAGATGGGCGGACACAGCCAAGTCGTTTACCCAAAAACGTCAGGGATTCCGTAGACGCCGTCGTAGCCCGGAGTTACCCTGACCATGCCCTCGCGAGACGCGATTATCGCCTTTGCTACTTTGCTGGGGACCACCTGGGCGATTTCCTGCTCTTCAGCGTCTAGCAGGACGTTTAGCTCGCTCCCGAACCTTCGGATCAGCCTGTCCTGGAGCTCGAGGACAGAGCGGGCATAGAGCCTGTTCACCCCGGTTGAGAAAGAAATCACTTCGTAGAGGGGGAGGAGATGCTTGAATGGGACCGCAGACCGTGGGAGGAACCCCTCGGGCCGGTCTGCTAGCTCTTCCACCCTCTGCAGGACCCCGACGGTCATCTTCTTCCCGCACTCCGGGCATGCGTTCTCGAGCCGTTTTGCTTCAGAAGGTGTAAGGGAGACCCCGCACTTCTTGTGTCCGGTGAAGTGATACTTCCCGTAAGAGGGGTCGACCTCGATGGTGAACAGGAATCGTGTATGGTCCTTGAGCCTAACCGAATCGAATACCCCGCGGTAGGTCGGCGTAGGTAGTTCGAAGACGTTAGCTTCTCGCCCCAGTCTCCAAGGGTTAGGGGAGTGGGCGTCAGAGTTGGAGATGAAAGCGACGTTGTCGAGGGAAGAAACCTTCCAGTTCATCGCGGGGTCGCTGCTGAGGCCCGTCTCGATCGCAAAGATCTTCGAGACCTGGTCATCGTAGCACTCCTTGAGCGAGTCGAACCCGGATCTGCTCCCGAAAACTGAGAACCATGGGGTCCAGGCGTGTGCGGGTATCACGAAGAGCGAAGGCGAGATCGCACAAAGTCCCTCAACCAGCCCCGGCGAATCGATTCCGGTCAATATGGGCCG
>JAKAPN010000039.1 GCA_021822995.1 archaeon | reverse complement strand
GATCACTAGGTTCTAGGCAGGGCTCCGCTGCGCACCCTTAAACCGCGAGTTGGGGACAGAGCGGTGATGACCAGGAGACTTTTCTGGGAAGACATGTATCTCAAGGAGTTCCAAGCCGGAGTAGTCGCCTGTGAAGGGCGGCGGGTGACGCTCGACCAGACAGCGTTCAATCCGAGAGGGGGCGGCCTAGTCTCCGATGTGGGGACAATAGATGGCCTACGGGTGATTGAGGTTGTCAAGGAAGGCGAAGACATCGTCCATTTTGTCGACGGCGAACCGGCATTAGCGAAGGGGAAGCCCGTCCATGGAGTGCTTGACTGGGAGAGGCGTTACAGGATAATGAGGATGCACACTGCAGCCCATGTCCTGAGTTCGATTGTGAATACTGAGACCGGCGCTCTCATAACGGGAAACCAGATCAGCCCGGACGAATCCAGGGTCGACTTCAACCTCGAAGGCTTCGACCGGGAAAAGATGTCGGCCTACGTCGACAAAACGAACCAGGCGATTGGACGAGGGCTAGATGTTACCACGTTCTTCATGAAAAGAGAGGAGGCTCTAGCTAACCCCGGCTTCGTGAAGCTGGCAAACGCCATGCCACCTAACCTCGATGTTCTCCGCATCGTAAAGATCGGGGATGTCGACACTCAGGCTGACGGCGGTGTACATGTGCAGAACACCCGTGAGATTGGGAGAGTGGTCGCGCTGAGTACAGACAACAAGGGAAAGAACAACCGTAGGCTGCATTTTACTGTCCAATGAAACGAGTCGCTCCAGCGTCAGAGTGAAATCCATGACGGAGATAGAGCGGGTCCCGATGACCATGCTGCGTTTCGGCGGGACGGGAAGGGCTCGGTCCAGAAACTCCGTGTCCGAGTCGCTACTGACGACGGGAAGAAAGAGGCTCTCTAGATTCATGTAACCAGAGCGAGGGTAGACTTCGAGGCGCGGAGTCGAACTGACTGCCAGAGGGAGATGGAGAAACGTTGTCTGTTGTCCCAAGGACTACCTGAAGAAATCAGGGATGAGTTAGACGCGACACTCGGTCCTTCCCATCCCAATGAGAACTATCTAGTTCCTAGGCGCCCCGTCAAGCACGGGCTTCTCGACTACCTTCGCCGGGCCACCCAGAGCGGCATCCTCTTCGCCGTACAGTTGCCGCAATAGGTCTTCATTACCCTGCTTGTTTCATCAAAGATAGTTGTGGAGTGAGACATGCAAACCTGCGCCCCACACTCCGCGCACGATGCGACCGCGTGACCTTTGCATACCGAGCATCTTGCCATTCGTTCACCCCCAATTTTCTCTGCGACCTGATTCGCACGACCCTGAACTTTTCGAGTTCGAGAAGTTCACAGATGATCGGGTGAATGCGAGCAAGGCGCAATATAATCCGATGCCTGGCTTGTTAATAAACAGGACGCCTAGATTGGGAGCCTTACCTCTCCGGTAAAAACAGCGATGCCCTTCATCTCCAAGAGCTTGGAGCACTCCTCAGCTTTGTCACGAGGCAACCAGCCGCTCATCGTCTTGGAGTTCCCGTCAGCGTCGCATATGACCAGGGCCCAAGTTCCGTCCTTTCCCGGCACCTGTTGACTCAACATCTCCTCCCCGACGGGAGTCCATTGAGGGGCGCCCAACTTTAGCAGTAGCAAAGGATAGCACGGTCCGGCCACTTCCTGGAGAGCCGCGACAGCTTTCGTCACTCTCTTCCTCCCCTCCTGAATCGCCTCGAAGTAGTCCAAGTCATCCCCCGAGATAGAGCAGCACGAACACCCCGAGCAGGGAGAGGACGACGCCTGCTATCTGGTTGAGCTCTAGCCTCTCTTTGAGGAGAACCAAACCGTAGCTTGCTGCAACGGCGCCCCCCATGCCGGAGATCGCAGTCACGACAGGAAGCGAGCCCCCAGGGACAGTGATTCCGTAAGTGAGGGCGAGAAAGCCGACTGCTTCGAGGACCCCAATAAGGACCAGACCTTTGGAGAACGTCGCCCTCGATGGGCGCACGTCCTGTTTCAGAGCGGGAGCTAGAATCGCGCCGACAGAGATGCCCATTATCCTGAGAATCATGACGGGCAAGACGAAGCTGACGGCGGGGGCCGCGTAGCCCACCCCGACGTAAACCCCTCCGAAGAAGACCGCGGCCGTCAGCGCCGGGATGAAACCCGCCGTCAGATTGGGCGCTCTTCCGGAGAGCGACTGCCTGAGCTCGGACAGTCGGGTAGAAGTAAGGATCACCCCAAGGATGATGCCCGCGATGGCTAGAATCTGGACGGATGTGAGAACGGCTCCCAGAATTACAATAGACAGCACAGTAGTAATCGCTGGGTAGGTGTAGGCAACAGGGGCCACCACTGACACGACCCCCTTGTGGAAGGCACGGTAGAGGAAAGTGAATGCGACGAAGTTCAACAGCCCTGCGACCACCAATGCGAGAAGTGGGAAGATCGGGGCGGCTAGTCTAGGGCTCAAGACAGGCGTCAGTGGTATTAGGACCACCAGCGTGATGAGCATGGAGTAGACGATTGTCTTGTAGTAGCCTATCCTTTCTGACTGACCACGAGACGAGAAGTCAGCGGTTCCCCAACAGAGTGCCGTGACAAGTCCGGCTACGACAGACTGGTAAAACAAACGATGGTTGCATCCTCCCATGGTTCGGCTTTAAGAGGCATACTGAAGACTGCCAGGCGCATGCAGATAGATGCTGAGGTCGCGGTCAGCGAACCTGCAGAGGCAGCCGCGTTGTCTAAGAAGGCCGAAGAGTTCGGGTTTGACTGCTTCTGGGTTAACGAGACCAAGCACGACCCATTCGTGCAGCTCGCAGTGGCCGCGGGGACGACCGGGAAGATAGCGCTCGGTACGTCAATCGCGGTCGCGTTCGCAAGGAGCCCCACCACGCTCGCCTACACAGCCTGGGACATCCAAAGTCTCTCAAGAGGAAGGATGATCCTGGGTCTTGGGAGCCAGGTGAAGGGGCACATCGAGAGAAGGTTCGGGATGAAATGGGAGGCTCCAGCTCCGAAGATGAGAGAGGAGATCCTTGCAATAAGATCGGTATGGACCAGCTGGCAGGAGGGGACGAAGCTGAACTTCAGCGGCCGGTTTTTTCAACTGGACCTGATGAGCCCATTTTTCAACCCGGGATCGATCCCTTACCCGAGGATTCCAATCTATGTCGCGGGGGTCAACACTGAGATGTGCAAGGTAGCAGGGGAAGTCGCAGAAGGACTGCACGTCCACCCGCTCCATACCGTGAGATACCTCGAGGAGGTGATCATTCCCGCCCTCGAGCAAGGTGTGGCGAAGGCCAAGAGGAGGCGGACTGAGGTCGCTGTAGCAGCATCAATCTTCGCCGCCGTAGGCGAGTCTTCCAAGGAGGTGAGCAACGTAAAGGAAGCGTATAGGGCGCAGATTGCGTTCTACGCTTCGACCAAGAGTTACAGGCGGGTTATGGAATTACATGGTTGGGGGGACATAGCTGACAAGCTCCGCCTCCGCTCGATGGAGGGAGATTGGAAGAAGATGCCTGACGAAGTCCCTGATGACGTTCTTGATGAGTTCGTAGTAGAAGGGAGTTGGGAAGACATCGGCGACAAGATCGTCACCAAATACCGCGGCCTGATTGACCGAGCGAGGCTTTACCTCCCCTTCGACGGGGATGCCAATTGGCGAACGTTGGTGGATGGGTTCAGAGCGCGTGGTTGACTTTCGACTCTTCCCCTGTTCGACCGGTCTTGTAGCCGAACAATCGAGTGCACCCCCGGAGTGTCTGACGTATTCAAGAGAGCATCCAGCTTAATTCGTGTGCGACTTCGGTCAAGTCCCCCGTGCAAAGACATTCGACCAAGTTGAGGCGGGCAAGGCCCGCCATCCATCCCGCCGTAAAGGTGGACCCTGTCGGAGTCGGCAACGCTCGGCGGGTTATGGGGCCCCCCATGGGCCGGACGGGAGTCGGCACAGATTTGGGTCGCACTGTCAGGAACCCCCCCGCGCCCCTAGACATCCTGTAAACCCGCGCGCAGACGGTGGGACAATCTTTTAGTAGCGGAAAGGAGTCGTTTTCATCTCATGTCGGCCGAACAAGTGGACGTGCGAGAGGTACAGAGGACTGTTTCGAAGGTAGTGGACCCAGAGATCGGGATGCCTATAGTCGAAATGAACCTCATTGACAAACTGGACATAAAAGACGGACAGGTGGATGTGGAGTACCACGCCACGACCCAGTTCTGCCCTCCGGTCTTTGCGCTGAAGATTTCGCAGGACCTCAAGGATGGCCTTACCCAAGTGAAGGGCGTGAAGTCGGTCAGGGTAGTCGTCACGGGCCACTACTTCGCAGATGCCATAAACAGGCAGGTAAACAAATCAGCTGCGGGTCCAGAAACCCCACCTACACAGCAGGCGTGACTACACTAAGGTCAGTGCTGCTGAGATTGCTCCGAGCTTTGCAGTGGTCTCCTCTTTCGCCCCGCAGACGATTATAGCATCTCCGTCACGCGGCCTGAGCTCCGCGCGCAGCGCAGTCCAGGTCACACTGGGGAAGTCCTTCTCGCAGTCTGAGGACCCGCCTGGAACAGCGAACCTGTTTCCCCTGTATACGTAGGACGTCGCCCCCTCTGCGTGGAGCCTGATGGATGCGTCACGCTGTTGTATGCCGGTTGTAACCGATTTCGCCGCCGAACGGACCAAGATTCCTGCTTGCCACTGCCCCACAGAAAGCGTCGAACCTTGGAGGGTTACAGGGAAGGTCAGAGTCTTCAGAATCGCTCGGTGTGCGCGTAAGCCGCCCTCGGTGAGCTGGATCCCAGCAGGCTTGACCTCGGCGAGGCCTGCCTGTCTTAGCTTCTTCAGTATCGTCCGAATGGAACCTTCTCCCACACCAGCGCCGGCGGCGAGAGTCTGCCTTCCTACCGCCTTCGACTTCGCCAGTAACATGAAGGCGAGTAACGAGTGCTCCCTGCTGAAGCCTGGAGATGGGCCAAGTTCCTTCTTCTCTATGAGCCTCAAAAACTCCGCAAGCTCAATCAATCCTGTCGGTCGGCTCCAAGGCTATCTTTAACCAGTTCCGTCTTGTCAAATGTTTTCCTCGCGGAGAACTTATAGCCTCACTGGTTGGATAATCCAACCAGCCTTGCGCCAGTCAGACGTCGCCATTGTTGCGGTGTTCAGCGCGCTTGTGGTTGCGACAGACTTCGCCCTTGCGCCGTTTGTTAGTTTCAAACTCCTAGACACGGTCGTTTTCATGGTTTCTTTCGTTTACGGCTTCAAACAAGGGGCAGCCGTAGCACTCGTATCTGAGACGGTCTGGAGCGTCGTCAGTCCGTGGGGGACAGCAGGCGCCATCACTCCGTTCCTCGTCGGCGGCGAGTTGGTATTCGCCTTCGCAGGTTGGGGTGCTGCGAAGATTTGGCGGACAGATGAGAAGGTGGTCTCTCCTGTGACGTTTTTCATAGGTGCGACCCTGGCGATCTGTGCCTTCTTCTGGGATTTTGAGACCAATGCTGCGACTGCGCTGTTGTGGTTCGGGCCTGGACTGAATCTGCCTCAACTCCTGGCGGTTGAAGCGGCGGGTTTCGCGTTTCCCATTCCCTTGGCGCATGAGCTTGCCGACTTCGCGCTCGGATCTCTCCTTGCGCCAGCTTCGCTGCTGGTAATGCCCAGACTGAGGAGGCGCGCTTGACCATTTCCAGGCAAGCGTTCTATGGGGTAGTCGTGGTATTGGTAGCGCTGCTACTGATAACTTCCGCCTTCGCAGCGATATATTTCAGCGAGTATCAACAGGAAGTGTCGCTAGATCAACATCATCAGACGGAGTTGACCGTAGCGCTAGCCGACTACAACTCTCTGTTGTATCTCTACAACTACAGCCTCCGTGACTACAACCAGACGCTGTCACTGCTCGCCGGTGCGGTCTCGAATTTGAACACGAGCACGCCTGCGTATCTTACAGCTGCGTCTGACCTGGCTTCTCTATGGGCGTCGTATCAAACTCTGTCTAGTGGGAATGGCCACAGGGCGTTGGTCTACAACGTGCGCATGCTGGTAAGTTACGGCAATGGGACGGAGCATTGGTACAACGACTCGACCGCGCAGCCCGGATGGAATGCCTATGTGACGACCCTCGTGCTTCTGGATGGCAATCTGCAGGCCACTTGGTATCCCCAATACGGAGAACATTTCGTTACAGGTATCAATGACGTGAACCAGACGGCAAGTCAGTCATGGTTCATCTGGAGCTTCGGCGATGGCAAGTGGAGCCCGCTCGCGACAGGATCTGATCAGCTCCAGGTAGTCAACGGAACCGTGATTGCGTGGACTCTTTGCGGATACGACTCCAACTTCAACCCCACTTGCACGCCGTAGGGCAGAGTCCGTCGAGCGATGCTAATGATAGTCGGACCGCCAATCAGCCGACGGAGAACAAAGAAGGAGGTCCCCTGAACCTCATTCCCTTCGGTCCGTCAATTCTGATGTGCCTGCTGCGCCTGTTCATGGACCCGTTACTGCGCGGAGTCGAGTTTAACTGCGGAATCAACGATTCCTGACCAAAGGCTCAACGGACAACACCTACCGCGATTGCTTAAGTGAGCGACGCATTCCAGGCACGTGTTGGACCCGGACCAAGACCAGGTCAAGGCTTACGTCGTGGCGTTGATACTCGACTCGAAGACGGAAGAAGCTGTAAAGGTGCTTTCCAGATGGTACAAGGTGTCAATCCCCAAGCTCGGAGTGGGAGTCGTCGAAGGTAGAACCAAGGGAGTTGCGGCCGTCTATGCGCAGAGGAGGAAAGAGATCCTGGCCGCGAAACGCGAATATCTTTACGATCCGTTTGTCATGATTCACGAGTTCTATCACCATCTGAGGTCGGTGAGCGGCAAGCACCGCGGCACAGAGAAGCAGGCAGACAAGTTCGCGATGGAGTTCATTGCCGCCTACCAGCACGCGGCGGCAGCCGTGAGCTGAATTCAGACAGCGGACCAAACGGAATCATCGTCGGTCAGTTCCACGTAGCCGCACCTCTCGCATTTAAGACCGTGGAGAATGGCGGTCTTGGCGCCGCGGCCAAGGCTCTTCTCATATTCGAGCATCTGGCCTGCGTGGCACCTCTCGCACATCAAGCCTCAGACTCGCTGCCGGGGCGAGTAATAAGATAGGGCCATCTTGGAAAGGTTTACGTTGTCTGCTGAGAAAGAAATGTGGATGGCGTCCGCACGGAGAATCGTCTTCTCTAGCCCCACGAGCGGGCCTGACAGGTGTATCTTCTGTCAGATTGTGACTCGAAATGCCTCCTCAAACATAGTCTATGAGGACGAGCGGCACATCGCGTTTCTGGACATCTATCCCTTCTCAAGAGGGCACACCTTGGTCTGTCCCAAGGAACATGGAGAGACCATCTGGGACATGAAGGAGGGGGAAATCGCAGAGCTATTCCGGGTGGCTTTCAAGGTCTCCAAGGCAGTCGTTACAGCGGTGCAAGCGGACGGGTTCAGGTTCGTGCAGAATAACGGGGAGGCTGCAAATCAGGTGGTCGCACACGTCCATGTGCACGTCATCCCCGTCAAGATGGAGGACAAGGGGAGGTTTTCTGACAGAAGGAAGTTCACACCGGCGGAGATGGAAGAGACTGCGGCGTCGATCCGGCGAGAAATGGCCGGAAGCTAGGACACGAAGATCGAATATGTTGTCAGCGCGGAGTCGGTGCTCGAACCAGTGATCAGGTAGATGGTGTATACGCCCGGCCCGTTGTTTTTGATGAAGGGCTCAAGCGAGAATGTAATGTAGACTGTGCTCTGGTTGAAGGTCCAGTTGTCGGCGCAGACGGTGGTCCCCGTGGTGAACTGCCCGCACCCTCCAAAGAAGCCTGAAGGAGGGAGGACTCCGCCCAACAGTGTACCAGGTCCGTAGTCATGCGGCGCGTTGTCGAGCTGGGTCCGCGTCTCCGCCGTCGGCGTTGCGTCGAAGCCGATGTAGATTGACTCTGCCTTGGGGGTCCCTGCGATTGGGGTCCCCCTCATGGTGACGTAATAGGGATTGGCAGTCGTCGGACCAGTCGTCGAAATGCCCAGGTTGATGTAATCGTTCTCGAACTCCTCGTCAAAAAAGACGTGGGTGCTGTTGTACGCTATCCCGATA
>JAKAPN010000038.1 GCA_021822995.1 archaeon | reverse complement strand
CCGCCTTCTGAGATCTTGTACGGGTGCGGCTGGCTGTCGTTGTTTATCCCCCGCATCTTCTCCACGCTGAACACGCGGGTGAAGCTCTGGCCGCTCAGCACCCGGGTCAGAACGAGGACCCCGTCGGCGATGAACTCTTCGAACTGGTACCTGCGCTGCAGGGACGGGTCGCTCATTTCCGCCACAAGCAAAGTCGTGCATCCGCTCTTGACAGTCGCAGCCATCAGGTCCAGCAGGGCTATCCTCCTCTCGTAGTCGTCCGAATAGTGGACGACGAGTGTGGATATCGGGTCTATCACCACGCGCTCCGCGCCCACCTTCTTGATGGCGTCGGAGACGGAATTGATCAGCGTCGCGACGGCGAACTCCTTCCTGCCTATCTCCGTGGCGCCGAGCTTCACCTTCGCCGGGAGGAGCCTGATGGGGGACGCGTCGACGACCGCGAGCTTCTTGGCCGCGACCTGGGACTTCACCCCGAGCCCGAGCGCTTCGGCGCTCTCGAGGAGGCGGTTCGGGTCCTCGTCCAGGGAGACGTAGACCCCGTTCTCTCCCGACTTTGCGCCTGCGACGAGGTACTGGAGCCCGAAGGTGGTCTTGCCGCTGCCGGGCGCGCCGAGGACCAGCACATTGTGCCCCTTGGGGAGGCCCTTGTCGTCGAGGAGGGAGTCGACTCCCTTGACGCCGACTCTGGTGTACAAACGCGCGAATCTTGCGGCCAAACGCTTTAAGCGTTTCAGGAAAAGGCCGGGGCCATGCACAGGCTGAAGGTAGGCGTGCCGGAGCTCGACGCCGCGCTCCTAGGCGGTGTCCCGAAGGGGTCGCTGGTGCTGGTGCTCGGTCCCCCGGGGGCAGGGAAGAGCATCTTCGGGAAGCTGTTCCTCCACAGCGGGCTGGACGGGGGGGACGGCGAAAGCGCCTTCCTGGTGTCGACGTCGGAGTCCGAGCAGGACATAGGAGACACGATGGGGATGTTCAAGTGGACGCAGGGGGTCCCTGAACGGCTCCGAGTGCTCGATTGTTACTCGTGGAGGCTGGGGGGGAAGAGGTCGAAATACTCTGCCCCGCTCTCGTCCCTGAACGACGTGTCGCTTACGCTGGGGAAGCTCCTGGAGGACAGCAAGGTGACCCCGGCAAGGGACGAGCGGCTGGTGGTGGACTCGTTCACAGACTTTGTCAGGTACGTGGGGGTGGACAAGTCCCTCCGGTTCCTGGACTACCTCAGGCTGAAGCTAAGGGAGCTCGGGGTGACTGGGCTCTTGCTCCTCGAGGAGGGGGTCCACGCGCCTAGGACGATCGCGGCCGTGGAGTACTCCACCGACGGGACTGTCAAGATGAAGGTGTCGGACCAGGGGAGGTTCATGATGGCGAGCAGGATGCAGGGGACCCCGCTGGCGCAGAAGTGGATACCGTTCACGATAGGGAAGTAGAGCAGGCTAGGCAGAGGGTCGGGAAGCCGGATGCGAACGTGAGTTCCGTTTTAGGCTGCGGTCGCGTGTTCACCTAGAAGAGAGGGAACTTTCCGTCCCGCATGTCGAACGCCGTCCCTTCGCCTGGGGCAGCGCCGATGTCGAACCCTTCATCCTCGACTTCTTCCCGTCCCCGCCTTCGGAGTAGCACGATAACGATGATCGCGACGAGCACGACAGCCGCAGCGATCCCCCCGAGGTAAAGGTGGTTGCCGAGAATCTGTTGTAGCAGGTTCGGCTTGGCGGGCGGGGTCGGATAGTTGAGCACAATAGACTGGGCGTTGCTGGAGTTCAGAGGGGCGAAGTATGGGCTGGAGATCGTGGCGTAAACTGACATCGCTCCCGTGCCTGTGGGGGTCGCAATAACAGATGACGACCCCGTCGCCCCAGTAAGGGTGCTGTCTTGGGCAACGGTCCCATCTGTGACGTGCCAGATGACAGTGGCGTTCTGGAGAGGCCGGCTCATGAAGTAGACGTCCGCTGTAAGGGTCACCGTCTGGTTGGGGTAAACAGTGAGGGGATTGGCGTACAGGAACACCCCGGTCGCAACCCGAGAGTAAGTGAAGCTCACCTCGCTCGACTGCAGCCCGGGCGAGATGGCCGTGAGGACAGCAGTCCCGCGAGTGGTCGCGTTCAGGTAGACGAGGTTGAAGTCCGCGTGAGCAGGAATGGTGATAGGGAGCGGCTCCGATATGAGCGAAGTGTTCGAACTGGACAGCGTGATCGTCGTATCCGCCCTTGCACTTGCAGGGTTCCCCGCGGAGTCTTGGAGCTGCACGGCAAGCAGCGCTGCTGGGCCTACAGGGGGGAGCAAAGTGCTGGACGGCGAAACGTACAACGCGAGCCTCTCGGGTGATAGTGCAGTAGTCTTCAACAGAGTCCACGAGGACGCCAGTCCGGTGGATTCTGCGGTGACGTTCGCAATCCCCTGAACCGCGAAGGTGGTCGCGTTAACTATCACATACCCCCGTCCCGCCGGGATTGTCACGACCCCGTTTGCGGCTCCGAGCTGGACCAGGTCTGACCTGTTCAGGGATAGCTGGACTGAGATGGCGGTGGGGGCTATGGCGGGGTCCCCGGAACGGTCCTGCAACCGGACTACAAGAGCCTCGTACTGGTTCCCATCGGCGGGGAGAGACGATAGGACTGGGGTGATCGCCGCGCTCGATGGCGGAGCTCCGATGGGGAGGTCTGGGTTCAGTGTGGCCATCAGGGCCTGGGCGGGCGAAAGGTCCTGGGCTGATGCTGTGATCGTCGTCACGCTCGGGAGAAGCGTCGAGTTGAACTCGGCAACCGCATAACTCGTGCCCCGTGCGAACGTGACTGTGACGCTTTCGATAACTTTGCCAGTGGCATTGTCGGAGGCGGTGACCACCACGGGGAACGTCGAACCTGCCTCAGAAGGGAAGAGCGTACTGTTTTTGGGAGCGCCAAGTCCGATGCCTATCGCGAGGGTCGACTTGCCGTCAGAGGGGACCGGGTTGGGAGCAAGGAAGAGGCGGAGCACGGTAGCGGGCTCGATTGGCTTTACAGAGACCTGTGCGAAACCGGTTACGAGCCCGTGGGCTGACGCAGTGATGGTGGTATTTGTTTTTCCTATCGAACCACTGGTGAAAGTAGTCTCGGCGTAAACTTGGTTTCTTGGTATCGTGAGCTCGACCGGGTTGAGGCCGACCGTCCCTGCAATTACCGCCAACGAAAGGTTGGAGGAGGTCAGGAACACCTGTATATCGGCTGGCGCTTCTGCGGGGTCTCCGTTCTGGTCAAGGAGGGACACGACCAACCGCCCGGTAGAGCCTGGCGCGATTAGGTTGGGTTCGGTAGTCACTTTTAGCACGAGGGGCGGGGGTCTTACGACCTGTAACCCGGATGACCCAGAAGCGAAACCGGCGGCAGACACAGTGATACTAGAAGAGCCTGTGACCAGTCCGGTCTGATAATCCTCGTATCCGACGCTCTGCTGCGCCGGGATGACGAGGCGCGCGGAAGATACGTTGGCCACGGCCGAGTCGGAGGAAGTTACTGAAACTGTCAGGGGGCTTGACGTTCTTGCCGGGATGCCCAAGTCGTCTTCGACCTGGACCACGACCTGGCCCTGTATGGGGGTGGGTTCGGCTAACTGGACCGGAGGCACGACGAACACTGCGAGGTGGTCCGGGAATCCGCTTGGGACCACTGTTCTAATCAAAACCGACGCAGTTCTCAACCCTGGAGAGGTTGCGGTTATGTTGGATGACCCAGGGGTGGAGCTGGTCGTGATCTGTGCGACAGCGAAGGTGCGTCCCTCCTGGATGGTCACCTGGGACGAGACGCTAGCTATGCTCGGGCTGTCAGAAGAAAGATACACCGAGATGTTGGCGGGGGCTACAGCCGGAAGCCTCGATGCGTTCTCCAGCGAAACGACCAGCGACCCGTATACCTGACCGTCAGCAGGCAAAGTCGGGGGTACACTAGTGAGGACGAAGGTCAACCCCTGGTTCTGGGGAGACGAGGTGGAAACCGCTGCCGGAAGAAGTGAAGCAAGCAGGATCCCAAGGAGCAGGAGGGGCATGAGCTTTGCCAAGTGGCCCCTGTATCGTCCAGGTCCTCTAATCAAACCGGAGTTGGTCTCCTCCGTGTTATTTCAGCAACAGGGAATCGGGGTAAGAATTCGAAGTTCATGTCGCGACTCAAAGGATACTGATGTGCATCACGGCCTGGGCGACCACAACGGAAAGGAGCGCGATCAGCACCAGCGCGAAAGCGTGCTTGAACCCGTCCGCGACGCTCCCCTCTCCCATCTTCCCAGCGACTATGCCGATGAACCAGCTCTCGAACACTGACACGGTGAGGAGGATGCCTATGTCACCGCGGTTTATGGTCGGGAGTGGGGCGGCAAAACTGCCAGAGTTTGCGAACTTGATAGGGGTAGAGATGAAGTAGACCATGATGAAGGTGGTGACGACGACCATGATCGCGGCAAAGTAGTTGATGAAAAGGTACGGCTTCAGCGTGGAGCGTTTCTCACTCTCGAGGTCGTTCATCTTTCTTGTGAAGTCAGCCATGTCAGAGAAGCTCCGCACCGTTCCTCCCCCCACGTCGATCACCTCTGCAAGAAGCATGCCTGCCTCCCTTGTCACCCAGCTTCTCACTTCCGAAGCGAAGGTGGAGATCACCTTGACCGTGGAGACTCCCCAGGATACTTGCGAACTCATCTTCTTGACGTGCTTTGAGAGGAGTCCGTAGTGCTTGTCGGCGAGGGATTGTATCGTCTGCTCTGGGGAGAGCCCTATCTTCCTGCCTTCTGAAAAGTCCCTGAAGAAGTCTGGAAGGGCCTTTTCGAGGGCGTTCCTTTCTCTGCCTGACTTCATCGCGACCACCATTGCCGGCAAGGTCGCTGCCATCAGTGCTGTCGAGGTATGGAGGAAGAGGTCCAGAGGTAGCGGGACAAGAAACACCACGATACCCACCGGGGCCGAAAGGGCGAAGACTTTGTACGGATAGTAGTCAACATATGGGAAACGGGCTTGAACTCCGTTCAGCACGTAAAGGAAAAGGACTGAAAAGAGCGGCACTCCCACGAGCCCGAAGACCTCGACTCCCTGGAGCCCGGAGGAGTTATGGCTGATTAGCGCCTCGGCCTGGAAGAGCACGAACAGGCTGATTCCCAGCACCGAGGTGATTGTGATGTACCCTTCGGCGAGCGTCCCGATGGTGTCAGATGACTTCTTGACCTTCAGCGCCCTGCTCTCATAGATCTCCTTCAGCTTGTTCGCCAAGAACGAGTTCAGATCTCCTCCGGTCTTGATGATCGTCGTATAGCCGTAGAGAAGCTCGGAGAACGGCTTGTTGGGACTGGTCTCAGCCGCTTTCTCCAAAGCGGTGATCGGGTCGAGTCCGAAGACGTCGATGTCGAGGAGCACGCGCCGAGCCTCTTTGGCGGCGTTGGGGAATATTTCTGACATCTTGGCGATCCGCCTTAGCGAAGCGATCGGAGAAATCCCTCCGCCTGCAAGGACGACGATGAACCCTACAACGAACGGCAACTCGTTGTCCAGGGCCGCAGCTCTGGAGCCCTGGCTGATGCGGGGGGCACGCATTATGATGAGAAAGACGAGCGCAGGGGTCGCAGCGAAGGCGCCAGAGATTAGCAGGAGTATCGGGCTGGCGAAGGCCAGGGCGACGGCGAACTCCACGACAAAAACCAGGGCGGAGACGACGCTCCCAAAGAATGCCAGTGAGATCAGGCCTTCCGGCGTGATGCGCATATTCGACTTCAATATCTCGTCCCTGAGCCATGGAGTGTTAGCGGCGACACCGTCAGCGTAGCGACCAAAGAGCCGATAGGCAAATCCCGAGACAACATCGAGAGGGCCCAGGCTGGCCTTCGGCTCGACGGTCCCACGCGGTACCGACTTCAAAGCGTGAACCCTTCTGAGGATATCGCCTCCGGGGTCCCGGCAATCCCCAGCTCCTTGACCGCCCTCTGGAAGACGGGGCCGGGCCTGGCAGCGTAGTCCTCCAGGATTGTCGAGACGTCCCTGAAGTTTCGGACTCCGCGCTCCTGCAGCCAACGCAGGACTACCGCCCTCCTGTTGAGCTCCTCCGTGATGTCAGCCAGCCTAAGCCCAAGGTCCTTTGCCAGTCTATTCAGCTTGGGGCTCCCCCGCAGTTCCGCGGGCTTTTGCGTATCCGTCGCGGGATTCCATCTGAACATGTTGAAGTAATCCCCAACTTTGGTAACCTCGTCGACCGAAACTATCCTGCGGACCGCTCTGAAACCACCTCCGGGGTTGGGGACCGAGATCCTCCTGACAGTGAATGTCAAGTCGAGGAAGGGTATGAACGCAGGAGGAACGTCCATTGGCTTTGAGGTCAGCCTTTGAATGGCGGAGTCGACATCGTCAGCGTGGACAGTGCACATCCCACCGTGACCTGTGCTTATCGCCTGGAACAGAACGTAGGCTTCTTCTCCCCTCACCTCTCCGACCACGATGATGTCGGGCCTCATCCTCATGGCCGCCTTGACCAGGTCGAAAAGATTCACCTGGCTTGAGACATCGGCCGTCGTACCGTAGTTCTCCCTCGCCAGGAGCGCGCTCCAATTGAAGTGGGGGATGTTCACCTCCTGCACCTCTTCGATGGTGACGATCTTCGAATTGCTCCGAGTCAAGGTGAGTAGTGCGTTGAGGAGCGTAGTTTTTCCGCTCCCGGTAGAGCCCACCACGAGAGCGGTCGCCTTGTTCTCCATCAGGAGCCAGAAGTAGGCGGCCATCTTCTGGTCGATGACCTGGGAGTTCAGCAGGTCGACGATTGTGAGCGGGTCCTCCCGGAATTTGCGGATTGTCAGGGTGCTTCCGTAGGGTGATATCTCGCGTCTGAAGGTCGCAAGGAGTCTGTGCCGACCAGGGAGTGTGCCCTGCAAGATGGGGAACGCCGTCGAGATGTGCTTCCCGGCCATGTGCGCCAGCCTCGTAATCAGATTGTCAAGGTCTGCGTCCTTCGAAAAGACGACGTTGGTGGCGAGGCTCTCGAACCTCCTGTGGTAGACGAAGATAGGCTTGCCGACTCCGTCTATGGAGATGTCTTCGATGTTTGCATCCCTAAGCATAGCATCAAGGACCCCAAATCCGACGAGGTCTCTCTCTGCGAAGTAAAGTATCTTGGCCCAGGGAAGTGGGGCCACCTTGATTCCGTACTTGGCGACTATCCTCTTTGCTTGCTCGGCGAAGTACTTCTTGGGGTCTACGTCCGTCCTCGGAATGTTCAGCTCAGTCTCAAGCTTGTCCAGTATGTAGCTGTAGACTCGGGCTTCCGGGGGTGTCAACGGGACCTCGTCGAGATAGTATTTCCTACCTCCGTTCTCGTCCTCTACGATTCCGGCGTAGGCGTAGGGATTGATGAGCGGATAGCGGTCGAGCAGCCTCGCTCCCATTGGAACCGGAGTCCCAGTGAACGGGAATCTGACTACGAAACTGCGCTTCTGTTCCGCCTTCTCGACCGCTCCCTTCCCTTTCTTGCCTCCGGAACCAAACTTCAAGCCAAAGCACCTAGTAGAAGAGTGTCGAGACGAAGGGGCTGTTTTGGCCGTAGTCGCCTTCGCTGTAGGTAAGAGTGCTGATGGAGTAACTCCCAGGGGTGAGTTCCCAACCGTTAGAGAGGATGAAGGTCGTCGTTGCTGTCCCGGCAACGCACAGTTGCCCATTGCCGCTGGTGCATGTCGGGGCACCGGAGTAGTTCGAACATCCATCATTGGGGCCCACTGCAGCGGCCACGCAGGTTGAGGCGACGAAATAGACGGTAACCGCTTGGTTGTAATGGAGTACCACCGGAGTATACTGGTTGAAGATAGGGATCATGTTGCCTGTCTTCGACCCGACGCTGGCGATGTACCATGGGAAGAGGTTCACGTGCTGGTTCCCGTAGAAGACGTTTTGGTAAATGAGGGTGAACTGGTCGAGGATGATATCCTTGCTTTGAGGGTTGAGGTCGGTGAGTTGGACTGAAAAGCCGAGCATCATTCCGGACGCTGTTGCCGTCGGGATTGCGAACCCGGAACCTGTATCGCCGGCGGCCGTCTCCATGCAGTAGCCCGAGTAACCCGTGCCGGTGGGACAGCCGCTGTTTGTGATGAAGTAGTATGTGTAAGACTGGAAGGTCAGATAGAGGTCACCTATCGCGCCGCTGGAAAGCGCTTGGGCG
>JAKAPN010000037.1 GCA_021822995.1 archaeon | reverse complement strand
GACCAAGACGCTCCCGGCCCGGTCGCGCGCTGGCTGCCCTGGGAACCTGCACGTGAGGACGGTCGCTTCGACCCCGGCGGCCGACACCCTCTGCGACACCTCGTAGAACTGCTTCTCTCCTCCTCCCCAGACTCCAAGCCCCCTGGAGGGGTCGGGGTAGACCTCGGTCACGTAGAGTACCTTCAAGCGAGAACCACCTTCCAGGCCGAATCAGTCCGTCGCTTCGACCATTGATAAGGACGGCATCGGGCGGACAGCATGACGCTGTGCGGGGAGCGCCCTAGACCTTGCTAATCCGTCTCTGAGATCAGGTCAGCCGGCCTCTTCTCCTTCAGCGCCAGGAGGAAGACGACCCCTACCAACATCGAGGCGATGGCGAACATCGTCAGCCCGTACGACGCCGCGACAATCGAGCCGCCGTACAAGGCGATGATTATGGGCAGGAGCGGGCTCGTGTAAAGCCCGCTGACGACCGAACCGAGTTCTGCTACGAGCCCCGTCCCCGATGACCTTGTGCTGGTCCCAAACTGGTCGGTCAGCATTGCGGGAAATATCTGCGAAGTCGAGCTAGTCAGCCCGAAGACGGAGACCATCCCCAAGACCACCCCCCAGGTGCTCTTCAGCTCGTAGAGCCTGAACGTGACGGTCGAAGTCGCGGCGACGAGCAGCATCACCGCGATGACTATCCACTTCCTCCCTCTGGGGAACACGTCGGAGAGGGCGGCGAGGCACATCCCGGTGAAGAGAGCCACCGTGGCTGCGGCAGCTACTGAGAGCGTGATGAGCGGGAGCGGCACGTGCAGCGCCTTCATGAATGCCTGTCCGCCGACGACGCCCACGAGGTTCCCCACACCGAACAGGGCGCCGAACGGGACCATTATGATCAGTATCTTGCGCCATTCTTTCTTGGCGACCTTGACCACGGGGGACTTCTCGAGCTTCCCCTTCTCTTTCAGGTCCAGAAAGAGCGGACTCTCGGCCATCCTGAGCCGGATTACGATTCCGACGAGCGCAGCAAGGCTCCCGATTACGAAGATCACTCGCCACCCCCACAGGAGGAAGGCGCTGCTCGGGAGCGCTGAAGAGGCGATCGAGAAGCTCAGGCTAGAAGCGATGGTGCCCAGCTGGACAGCCGAGCCGACCCACGATCCCCAGAACCCGCGCCACTTTGAACCGTGAGCTGCCTCGGTCACCCAGGTGATTGACGGGCCGTAGTCTCCGCCATAGCCGATGCCGGCTGCGATCCTGAGCCCAAAGATCATGACCGCGCTCAGTATCCCCACGGTCGCGTAGTCGGGGGTGAGGGCCACGCCGAGCGAAGCCAGGCCTGTTATCAGCAGCGTCCAGGTTACGCCTACCTTCCTTCCCAGCCTGTCGCCATAATGGCCGAAAATCGCGCTCCCGATCGGCGCGCTCACTTTGGTCGCTAGGATAGTCGTCAGGGAGAGCAGCAACGCGATCCCGGGGTCTTTCGTCGGGAAAAAAAGCAGCGGCCAAACGATCACTGCAGCAGTCGTCGCTACGAAGAAATCATACCATTCGACGAAGGAGCCGACCGACGCGGCAAGAGTGACCATGCGGGCGGAAGCCGAGACCTTTGACGTGGTGTCCGCCAAGAAACATTTGCCCGTTCTATATGCTACTTAAGCACGACCGCTTTCGCCCTCTAAACCCAGGGTTGATGGCCCGTTCACCCAGCCGCAGCAATCCCGCCTTGGGCGCCGGTTCCTCGATGCGCCGATCCCGCCCCGCAACCTTTTATCCGCGAAGGCAAGCTTCGGCGGAAAGTTGAGCTTTAGCAACGTCATATTGGCAAGAGAGGCCAGGTCGGGGTAGATGCTCCCCCGAGGTTTCTATCACTATCTGCGGGCGAAGCGCACCTATCGTCTCGGGAAGAACGACCTTCTCGACCTCCAGGCGAAAAGGCTGCGGGCGGCTGTGCGCTACTCGTACAACACTGTGCCGTACTATCACCGGCTGATGAAGGGGGGGAAGCTGGGCCCCGACGCCATCCGTTCTCCCAACGACCTTGGCCGCATGCCCGACCTTGACAAACCCAAGATACTCGCCGCTGGCGCTGCCCTCCGCTCCCTGCAGACAAGGCCTGCGCTCTCTAGAAAGACGTCCGGGACCACCGGACAGCGAGTCGAATTCTTCATGGACGCCAACTTCATCGACATCGGCTGGGGGTTGGGGTTCAGAAGGAACTGGATGGCTGGCATCCCTTTCCTGGCCAGGGGCGCGCAGATGGTCCTAGCCGACACCGACCGCTGGACATACTTCGGGAACAGGTCGAACTATCCCTTCAAGACGATTGTCGGAACCGTGGACTCGGAGATGATGCTTCTGAGGACTGTCCTCGTCACCCGAGGCGTCCGGTCCTTCCGCCTCGCCGCCCGGGAGTTGAGCAGGACCAAGCTCGACGTCCTGAAGGGGAAGGCGAGCGTCCTGGTTGCCGTCGGGAGGGCGATGGAAGAAGAGGGCCTCGAATTCTCAGTCGACCGCGTCGCAGCTGGGGCTGAAGCTCTCTTCCCAGCCGCAAAGAAAGAGATCGAATCGAGGTACAACGCCATGGTCACCGCCAACTACGGGTCGGCCGAGGTCGGCGCGATCGGTGGCGAGTGCTCCGCCCAGACGGGCATACACGTGTTCACCGACTACCACCTGATGGAAGTCTTGAAGGGGGAGGAGCCAGCCTCGCCCGGTGAAGAAGGCGAGGTGGTGATCACCACGATGCTCAACAGGGCGATGCCTTTGATAAGATACAGGACGGGAGACTACGCGACCCTCGCCGATGAGGAGAAGTGCGAGTGCGGTTCCTATCTGCCCCGGCTGAAATTCGTAAGCGGGAGGAAGCAGGACTTCCTCGTGCGTAAAGGCGGGACGACGCTCTCCCCGCACTTCGTGGTCGAGTTCTTCGACGGGCTCCTCGGACCCATCAACTACCAGCTTGCCCAGCAGGGGGATGATAGGTTCATTCTGAGATCCCAAGTCAAGGTGGACGGACCTGCCCTCCTTGCCATGCACCGGTTCCTGGAGGGCGCGGTGGGAGGCGCCGTTGCGATCGAGGTCGAAGAATGGGAAGGGCTGAAGGTCGGCGCCAAATACCGCCCGTTCCTGGCCCAGGCTCCTGCAAGCCGCTCCGTAGCGGCCTAGTCGAGCACAGCTCAGGCTTCAAACCTCTATAAGCTCCGGTCGGGGTGAATGCCATCCTTGAAATTCGGGACCGGCGCGGCGAGGCGACGCTCCGGATGCGAGCTCCCGCCCCCTTCGAGGGGTGTGGCCCCCCGTCTCCCTGCGGCAGCGACGCGACCCGTGGGGACCGTATCCCTCCGGCTGGCACCCGCACGGAATTGACTCCCCCCCGTCCTCGCGCTTCGCCCTTCTCGGTCCTTTACCTGTTCATAGCCGTCTGGGGCGCGGATTCGGGCCTCCACGGGTCCGAGACGAGGTTCGTGAAGACCGTGGAAGCATATCGTTCCCTAGGTGCCGAAGTGACGACGGTCGAGCGCTCGCCCTCCATAACCGGGGGCGCTGGCACCGGCGGGTCGGAAACCGCCGAGGTGAAGGTCTACTCTTTCAGGGAGAACCGGCTGCCGCTGGACGCGCTCACGGTCATCTCTGCGGTCCGCAGGGGGGTGCAGCTGAGCAGGGCGCGTCCGCCTCCTGACGTAGTCCTTTGCGGGGACAGGAACTGGGTCAACCTCTTCCCAGCATACATCCTTTCGAAGCTGCTGCGCAGGCCACTCGGGATCGTAGTCCACCACCTGGACGAAGGGGACGCGGTCAGCCTCGCAAGACGTCCGAACTACCCGGGCCCCCTGGGACTCCTCCGAGGCATCGGAGTCGCCCTGCTCCATGAAGCGAATTATGCCATCGGGAGGAGGGCCGACGTCATAATCGCCGTGAGCAAGGCTACGATGCGGGACTTCTCTGCTGCCTGGGGTGTCCCCCCTGACAAGTTCTTGGTGAGCGGGTGCGGCCTGGGCCGAGAGCCCTGCCCGTCCCCCGAGGACCGGCCAGTGGACGCCGTCTACACAGGGACCTTCCTCCCATACAAGGGCGTGCTGCGCCTCCCGGAGATCTGGAAGTCGGTCCTCGAAGAGAGGCCGGGGTCCAGGCTCGTGGTCGCCGGGGGGTACGGGAGCCAGCTCGAAGAGCTCCGCGGTGCGGTGGACGCCATCGGCCTGACTGGGGATGTCTCCGTCCGTGGGTATCTCTCGGACGAAGAGCTCGCGGCCCTTTACGCCAACGCCAAGCTGTTCGTGCTGCCGTCGCTGCACGAGGGGTTCAGCATGTCGACAGCGGAGGCGATGGCGTCCGGGTGTGCCTGCGTCATCTCTGACCTCGCCGCGCTCCGGGAGGTGTTCGGCCAAGCGGCTGTATATGCCCCGCCCGGGGACGCGGGCGCCTTCGCTTCGCAGATCTGCGCCCTCCTCGCCGACGACGGTCGCAGGGCCGCGCTGTCAAGGCGGGGCGCAGAACTGGCAGGGACGTTCACATGGGACCGGGTCGCTTCCACCGAGTTGAAAGCACTTAAGACACTGAAGGCACGAAAGGCCACATCGCCCCGATGAAGTTCAACGTCGTCTTGCTCGTGCTGGACACACTCCGGGAAGACCACGCCGGGGGGCTCGCACGCCTGGAAAGCATGGGCTTCAGGAGGTACGAAGGCGCCATCTCCACAGACAACTGGACCGCGCCGTCGCACGCATCCATGTTCACCGGCCTGATGCCTTCCCAGCACGGGATCCACCGGTCGTTCAACTCGGACAACAGCGCCAGGAGGATGGCTGAGCTGAGCTCATCCGGGCTGCGGACCCAAGAGACTATCCTCTCTGAAGTACGCGGGCTCGGGTACAGCACAGTGGGCTACTCTTGCAACCCGCTCGTCTCTCCCCCCTTCGGGTACGAGTTCGACGACTACGCGCTCTTTGACTTCAACGGAAAGTCTGCGCACGAGCCCCCGTACCTCTACGACCGCTCTTCGTTGCTCCGCAAGGCGGCGAAACTGCTCCTCGACCGCCAGTTCGGGACTATCCGCGCGCAGCTTTCCATGAAGTTGAGAAGGGGGACAGGGAAGGCGCTCGGGCTGCACCCGATGGAAAAGGGGTCGAAGTTCGTGATAAGGGAGACAGTGCGGAAGAAGCTCGCCCCACCGTTCTTCCTCTTCGCGAACCTGATGGAGGCGCACGAGCCATACAACTGGAGCGACGCCCCTTCACTCATCCAGCGGCAGTACGAGACCATCACAGGGAACCCTGCCGGCCCGCCCCTCAACTGGAAGGAGCGGTACCCCAGGCACGCGACGCTGGCGGTGGAGAGGGGGCTCGAGCTCCTCGAAGCCCTAGGGAGTCGCCTCGAAAGGTCGCTCGTGATAGTCACCTCCGACCACGGACAGCTCCTCGGCGAAGGGGGGGTGTATGGCCATGAGCTCACCCTGGACGACCGGCTCCTGCAGGTCCCGCTCTACGTCCGTTACCCCGCGGAGTTACCCGTGCTGAAGCCGGGTCGCCATGTCAGCCTCGCATCTGTGAAGTCCCTGGTCGGGTACGCGACCGGCGGCGAGGCGCCGACCTTGGGCTCGGACATAGCCATGGCCGAGTCTTTCGGGCCGAGCTCTTCCGTCCTCCCGCTCGCGAAGGACGAGCGGGAGCGGTCCGCCCTGATCTCGTCGTTCGACCACCGGGTGCGTGTCTTCGGCCCGGAAGGGAGCGCCGTCTACAACAAGACCAGGGATGCGATAGAGGAGCTTCGCGGCTCGTTCTCTCCGGAGGCCGCGAGAGACGCTGCGTCGAGCCTTCCCACCTTCACCCACGACTTCGACGTCCCCGCATCCCTCGGCGAATCGATGGGCGCCTTCGCCCACGACGACATGGAAGTCAGGGAGCGCTTAAGGCGCCTCGGCTACGAGTAGGTCCCGTCTCCGACGGACCCGGTCTCGTCCCTCCCCGGCGTGCGCCCCTCATCCGAGGCGGAATACCTTCACGTCCGGGTTGCTGTAAGCGAGGGTCACGTTCGCCGTGGACCGATACGTGTACCACGGCAGGTTCGTCGCCGTATCGGACGCTTGGACTGACGGGTTGTAGAACACGTTGTGTAACGTCACTACGATGTAGCCCATCCCCTCCGCGCGGGCGAACGAGACCGCCTGCGTCTCGTTCCCGAAGTATTCGTACGTGCAGTTGCGTCCTATCTGGACGCTCGCGTAGAGGAAGGTCGGGTCCGTGACCGAAAGCAGGTACGCCGACTTCGGCGTGTTCTGGCCGAGCCACGTCATGGCATCTTGGACCTGCAGCTGTATCTGCGCCTCCTGCCCGCTCCCTTGAGAGAGGTTCAGGGCGAGCGTCGAAGCCCACCCGGGCGCGACTATCGGGGTCACGAAGAGGAGCGCGAGAACCACGATCCCGAACTTGTACGGGTCGCCCGCCCTGGCCCTCTGCTGTTTCGTCACCCTCTTCTGGGGCATGATCGAGTGGAGCCCGTACCCAGCGAGGAGCGTCATCGGCAACACCGCCTCGAGCGAGAAGCGCCAGGCAGCCGAGTCCTGTGGTGCGACGACCAAAACTGCGAAGAACCAGATCGCCAAGAGGAGGAGCCCCGGGTCGCGGGTCTTCCCAGCCCTGTACGCCCCTACTCCGAAGAGAAACGCCATGGCGAGGAACCCGACGTCGTTCCTGATGTCAGATGCCAGGTAAGCCAGCGACGGCACAGGCGCCAGCACCGCTGAAAGGTACGTGGCGAGCGGCTGGAATCCCACCCCCTGGTACGAAGTCGCGATCACCCTTCCGATCAGCCTGTGAAACACCAGGAGCCCCACGCCCCCGGGAACGACCATCGCCGCCAACGCCGCCAACGACCCTTTGAACCTGGGGCTCTTCATGAGGCCCAGCGCCACAGACACCGCCAGGAGCGACCCCATCACCGCGAGCACCGTGAAGTGCGAGAAGTACGTCGCGACCACCGCCGCCGCGAAGGCGACCCAGGCCCGCCACGACTTCGCCCCCCGCCCCACGTCGAAGAACGCGGCGACGAGCACCAGCCCGAGCAGCGTCCCGACGAAGTTCGGGTAAAGCCCGTCCGAATATATCATCTGGGCCCACGTGGTCCCGGCCAGGGAGTACAGGATCACGGCTATCAGCGCCGGCCTCCTGCTCGAGAACAGGTCTGACGCGACCGCGTACACCAGGGCCGGCGAGAGCACGGCCAGCAGCGTCATCGCGACCTCGGCCGTCGCCAACGAGCTCGACCCGACCACGGCGAACGACGCCGCCACCTGGTAGTACGCGGCCCCATAGAGCAGCAGCCTGAACGAGGTCATGGTCCCAGCCACCAGCGCCGCGGGCTGCCCGACGTTCGCAACGAAGTCGGGGTTGTAGTAGATGGGGAAGACCGGGTACTTCGCAAAGTAAAGCCACGCCACCAGCGCGACGACTGCGGAGCACCCGAGCACCGCGAGGTCGGACTTGGATATCGTGGGCGCCTTCGGCTTCTCATGACCCGCCAAGGCGGAGATGAGCACCAAGGCGGGGCCCAGGCCGACGAGCGAATAGACGGTCCAGGGGTATACCCCTGCCAGGACAAGTGGCCCGAGCCTGAGCCCGAGGGTCCCGATAGCCAGGGCTGCGGTGTCTACCGCGAGCCCATATCCGAGTGAAAACCCGATCTGCCGCGACAGCCCCGGGTCGCTCTTCCACTTGCCGGTGAGTGTTCCCAGGCCGTAACCCGGCGAAAGCACAGCCGCGAGGTAGATGGCAAAGCCGACGGCCGAGATGTCGGTCAGCCCCTTACCCGCCTCTTCCTGAAGCGTAGCTACGCATCATCGCACAGTCTTGGGTGGCGCAGGCGGGGGCCCGTCTCTCCGCCCTCTCCTGGTGTTCTTCCGGCCTCCCAGCGCTCACTTCAACCCCGACAGGGACAGCAGGGGAGTTAAACCCGACCCTCGGGCCAGCCGCCTGGAAACTCGAATCTGCACGAAGGTCAAGCTTGTTCTGTATGCTAAAACCCCTACTTTCCACGCCGCTCTTGCGGGCGAAACCTGCCTTGGATTATCTCGCCCATCTTGGCCCTCGCCTGGATTGGGATTTGTGGCGATATTCCGGTCATCGGAGTCTGAAGGAGCCATTCTGACGACCCATGCGGCGCCATTCCCGCCGTTGTGGACGATTTGTCCATCATGGTTATATAAGGACTCAGGGCCTGTCGTTTTGAAAATATGT
>JAKAPN010000036.1 GCA_021822995.1 archaeon | reverse complement strand
TCCGCGCACCGCTCCAGCACGTCCACAGGGTTGACAACCACCTTTGCTCCCGTCTCCTTCTCGACGCGCCCCTTGGCCTTCGCCAGCGGGAGGAGCTCCTCGTCCGACCCCACGAAGATCGCCGAGGCCCCGGCGCGGCGGCAGGCGCGGATGATGGAGCTCACGTACCCGCGGCTCCCCGCCATCGGGACCACGAAGCCGGCGTCCCCCCTGTAGAGCCCGGCCGCGAGGGGGCTGGCGTCGGTTGCTGCGATGCTGTATCTGACCCGGCCGCCGTTCGCGTTAGCGAGCTTGAGGCACTTTATGATCCCCTGGCCTACAACTGATCCCGCTCCCGTCACTAGGACCGCCTCGCTCCTCAATGGACCGAGAACGATGAGCGCGCAGCGGCTTATCAGCCTACGCGAACTGTCTTCTCCCGTAGACGGCCGAAATGGGGAGGAATTCCAAAAAGCGGAGCCCCGTCATGGAATCTCCCGTCGCATTTCTTTAATATATTTCCAGGTCGCTGACCCTTATGAAAACACTAGAAGATTCCACCACAAGAAAGATTCTCATAGTATTACCGGTCGCAGCCATTCTCATCGGCGGTTTGGTCGTCACCATGGACAGTGCGGCGTTCGCGTCGTCTTCTCCGGCTCTCGGCATAGTCATCCCGCTCTACACCTACCCCACCAGCAGCACCTGGTCACAGGTCATACAGGCGAAGCAGGCATACCCCAACGTCCCGATCATAGCCATAATCAACCCCGACAGCGGCCCAGGCCCGTCCCAGGACTCGAACTATGTCCAGGGGATACAGGCGCTTCAGGCGGCGGGGGTCACAGTTTACGGGTACGTCGACACCGCATACGCCGGGGACTCGATCTCCAGCGTTGAGGCGAACGTGAACCTCTACGTGTCGTGGTACCACGTCAACGGCATCCTCTTCGACGACATGAACAACCAGGTCGGGTACGAGAGCTACTACGCCACCCTCGGGAGCTACGTCAGCTCTCTCGGGCTGAAGTCGATGGGCAACCCGGGGACTTCCGTCCCCACCAGCTTCATCGGCACCCTCGACGCCCTCTGCATCTACGAAGGGAGCGGGCTCCCCTCGCTCTCCTTCATCACCTACCCAGGGTACAGCCCGAGCAACTTCGCGGTCATCGCACTCGGCGTCCCGCTGGACACCACCTTCCTTTCATCCGTCTCCTCCCTTGTCGGCTGGGTGTACCTGACCGACGCCAGCGGGTCCAACCCATACGACGTCCTCCCCTCCTACTTCACGTCTGAAGTCGCAGCCGTCTCGTCCATCGACGGGTCGGGCGCGGTTTCTTCCACTTCGTCGCCGCCTCCCTCCAGCTCTTCCACCACGTCCACCACGACCACTTCGGCTTCAAGCGGAGCCGTCTCTCTCGCCGTCGACACGGTCGACCTGTCAGGGAACCCCCTCTCCGGCCTCTGGGCGACATGGAGCCAGGGAGGGAGCCTGTTGGCCACCGGCTACACCCCCGCGACGTTCGCAGGGACAGACGGGCAGACCTACTCGCTCACGGTCGCGAACTACAGCAACTACGTCTTCTGCAGCTGGGAGGACGGAGGGACCAACTCGACCAGGGAAGTCACCCTTTCGGGCGACGCGACCCTGACCGCGGTCTATTCGACCTCGGGCTCATGCCCGGCCACCACGTACCCCGTGCTCGTCCAGTCAGACTACTACAACGGGACCTCGCTCGCCGGCATGTACCTCACCGTGACGTCGGGAGGCGCGGCCGTCGCATCGGGATACACTCCGCTCTCGTTCACGGCGGTCACCGGGGCCCAGTACGTCGTCTCTGTCGACAACTACGGGAGCCTCGTGTTCAACCACTGGAGCACCGGGAACACTTCCGCGTCGCTGACGGTGACCCCGTCCGCGAGCACGGTCCTCACCGCCTACTACAGCTCCCCGGTTGCCCTCACGGTCGACTCGGCGAGCACCTCCGGCGGGACCGTGACCGGGGCCTCGGCCTCGGTCGCCTCCGGGACGACAACCATCGCAAGCGGGCCCATCCCCCTCGTCGCAACCGTGATGACAGGGGGCCAGTACAACGTGACCGTCACGCCGCCGCAGGGGTGGACGTTCGCCCACTGGGCGGACGGGACCACGAGCCCATCGAAGACGGTCACCCCGTCTCAGAGCACCACCATGACGGCGTACTTCACCAAGCTCCCGACCACGGTCAAAGTCACGGTCGAGTCGGTCAAACTCTCCGGGAAGCAGTTCTCGGGGATGTGGCTCTCCGTGACCAGCGGCGGTAACACCGTCGCCACCGGATACACCACCCTCACGTTCACCGCGAAAGTGGGACAGACATACACCATATCCATGTCAAACTGGAAGAACTACGTCTTCGCCCACTGGGGGAGCGGGAGCACGGACCCCGTGCTGACCATCACCCCAACCCAGGCGACCACCCTGGTCGCCTACTACAACACCTAGGAACAGAAGCTGGGACCGCCTCAGGGCCGCAGTTTTACGTCTGCGGGACCCGCGTAGACGGTCCCTGCCTGTATTATTGCGCCGGGAGGGACGAACCTCCCCGGAAGCAGCAGCGTCCCGGCCCCTATCCCCGAGCCGTGCCCGAAGACGGCGCCGAAGTGGTCGAGCCCCGTGTCCTCCAGCTTCCCGTCCTGCATGTACCGCACGTTGGCGTTCGTGAGCAGCCTGTTGGTGGTCCCGACGAAGGCCCCCATCCAGACGTCGTCTCCGAGCACGCTGTCGAGTATCACGTCGTGGTGGGCGGTCCTGTCTCTTCCGAGCATGTAGGACCTGCCGATCTCGCACCCGAAGCCTATCTCGCAGTCGGGGCCTATCATGCTCTCCCGGACAAGGCTCCCGGTCCAGACCTTGGACCGCGGGCCCAGGTACGCCGGCCCCTTGATCTTGCAGAAGTCGTCCACCACCGCCCCATCTGATATCACGCAGGGGCCCGACAGGACGGCAGTGGCGGCGACCGAGGCGGTGCTCGCAACCAAGGGCGCTCGGACCTGAGACTTCAGCGCAGCCGACATCGCGCCGAGGAGCGTCCAGGGGTTGCGCACCGGGGCTGCCTCCCCTCCCGCCCCGTTGCGGACGGAGAGGGAGTCTGAGGATACGACGTAGCACCCTGCCCCCGGCCCCTCCCGTCCCGCGAGGACCTCCGCCGAAGGGAACGCGGAGCCGAGCGCATCTGCCAGCCCGTCCGTCTCAGGGGGGACGAAGATCTGCTCGACCGCCCCCTCGGCTTCCTGGAGCCTGGCGATCCCGTATGCAGCGAGCGGGAGCCCGAGGAGGTCCAGCCCCCATCCGCGCCTGGTTTCCCCTCTCAGCACCGCCCCCAGGGGGTCGTCCCCCCGCTCTATCCTGACCTTCGGACCCATCCTATGATGGACGGGTCGTGGGAAGATAACGGGGAAGAAACAAACTGGGATAACCCTGTTGTAGAAGGATCTACGGTGCCTCTCATGGGCTGAGAACCATGAAAGGAAGTGATAGAACAATGTTCCAAGACACTTATATCCTGAATGCGCACCAACAACTACTGCTTTGAAGTATCGCAGCAGGACAGACATTATCGCCATGATGCTGAGGGCGGCGTCGAACGGAGCCACCAAGACCAGGATAATGTACGGTGCGTACCTCTCGTATGCCCAGGTCAAGGAGTACCTCAGCTTCCTGCTCGAGCGGAACCTGATCACCTGCGAGGAGGGGAACGGCATCTACAGGCTGACGGAGGACGGGATGAGGCTCCTCCGCACCTACGAGGGGATCAGCGACATGATCAGCATCAACGGCGACTGAGCCTCAGGGAACCGCGTCATCCCGGCATCCGGGAAAGTAGATTGTTTTAGTACAATTGTGCGGAGTGCTTTAAGAGCCGACGGAGATGCAATGCACGATGTTCAGTGACGGCCAGGCGGCCCTCGCTCGCGGGAACCGCTGCCTCCGCTGCCGCGGCGAACAGATATGGGACGATGAAAACGGGGAGCTTGTCTGCACCGGGTGCGGCGTAGTTTCCAGCAGGCCTTACCAGGGCGTCCCGCAGTATGCTGGCGGGGCCGCGGGTCAGGGCGACCCCCGCGAGAGGCACAACCTCCTGCAGGAAGCCGTGGGCACCCCTACCGTAATCGACGGAGTGGACGTGGACGCCAGGGGGCGCAGGATAAGCTCGGGGCGCGACATGAGGCAGCTGAGGCGCCTCGACACGATGGTGAGCTGGGACTCGAAGAAGAGGAGGATCAGGAAGGTCTCCATCGAAGTCAGGAGGATAGCCCAGTCGCTCGGCCTCAGCCCGATAATCGCTGAGAGGGGTTTCGACATCTACCTGAGGGAGTTCGAGGGGACGACGAAGGTGAGGTCACTGGCGGCTGCTTCCGCGGCGGCGCTCTGCGCGGCGTGCAGGGAGCTGAACGTGGCCAGGCCGTCGAACGAAGCGGTCGCCGATACCGCTGGTGTAAACAGGAAGCAGCTGCGCTTCTACTACAGGATCCTGCTCGGGGGCGAGTCCATCAGGGAGATACCGAACCCGGTGAGATACATCCCGTCGATAGCGGCGAAGGCTAGTCTCGGAGGGAAGACCGAGAGGAGGGCGATCGAGCTCCTGAACCGGGCGAAGGAAGACCCGAGGCTCACGGGAAAGAGGCCGGTCCCGATAGCCGCAGCCGCGCTTTACCTCGCGTCCAGCCTGGAAGGGGAGAGGACCACCCAGCTGAGGCTCGCTTACGCAGCGGGAGTGACGCCCATCACGATCAGGAAGCGCTGCGTCGAACTCTCCGAGATCTTCGCGTCGGGGAAGTAACCCGCTGGGGCGGTGTGGGACACGAGAGTCGCCATCCATCAGCCGCAGTTCCTTCCATACCCCGGCTTCTTCCACAAGCTCAGCCTAGTGGACACGCTCGTCGTGATGGACGACGTTCAGTACGACAAGAGGTTCACGAACAGGAACAGGATACTCGCCCCCCAGGGTCCGATCTGGCTGTCCGTCCCCATCGAGAAGTCTCAGAAGTTCAGTAGCAACATGGAGGTGAGGATCAACAACGGCCTCCCCTGGATGGAAGAGCACTGGAAGCGCATCGCGTACTCTTACAGGAACTCGGCCCACTTCGGGCTCTACGCGCCCTACTTCGAGGCCTTGTACGGGCGGGAGCACCGCTTCATCGCAGAGCTCGACATCGAGACGACCCGGCAGGCGATGGAGTGGCTGGGACTCGAGACAATGGTGGTGCTGGAGTCAGACCTCGGCGTGAAAGGGGCCGGGACGGAACGGCTGGTGAACGCGTGCGCGGCCCTCGGCGCGGACACCTACGTTTCCGGGGCCGGCGGTAAGAGCTACATGGACGAGAGGCTCTTCGGAGCGCGCGGGATAAGGCTGGAGTACCAGCGGTACGCGCCCCGCCCGTACAGGCAGAGGTTCGTGTCGGAGTTCGTCCCGGACCTGTCTGTGCTGGACCTGCTGTTCAATGCGGGCCCAGAGAGCGGGAAGCTGGTCCGCGAGAGCGGGGACGCGGCGCCCCCGGTGCTCGAGGAGCAGGGCCGTCCCAGTTCAATCGCATAGAAGACTCATCGGCTATCGATAATATCCTTCAGGGACTCGTCTCCACGTGGAGATACTTGCGATAGGGGCTCATCCGGACGACGTCGAGCTCGGGACCGGGGGGCTACTCATCAAGGCGGCGAGGCGGGGGCACGGGGTCCACATCTACACCGCGACCAGGGGGAGCGCCGGAGGCGACCCGATGGCGAGGGTGATCGAGGCGCAGAAGAGCGCGAAGCTGATCGGGGCCAAGAACCTCTGGCTCGACGACCTCCCGGACACCAGGCTGAGGGAGGGGATCGACCTCATCTCGAGGATCGAGTCCAGGATAGACATGATTCATCCTGACCTGATACTCACCCACCACGTGAGGGACGTGCACCACGACCACAGGACCCTGGCGCTGGCGACGATAGAAGCCGCGAGGTACGAGTCCAACATCCTGGCCTACGAGATCCCGCTGACGAGGGACTTCGAGCCCAGGACCCTCTTCGACATCTCAGACACGATCGACGACAAGGTCGAGCTAGTCAACACGTTCGCTTCCCAGCGGGAGAAGATCTACACGCGCGCCAGTGCCATACGGGGGCTGGCGGAGTTCCGGGCCCTGCAGAGCAGGTTCCACGGGTCGGTGACCCACGTGGAGGCGTACGACGTGGCGAAGCTCTGCCTTAGCTCGGAGTTCGTGCTGAAGAGGGTCCCGTACCAGAAGCCTCAGGTGCAGAAGAACCAGGAAGCCCCGAGGGTAGAGCTGCAGACACTTGTGTAACAGTCATGGAGAACAGACGCCAGACGTCTATAGGGGGTGGACCCAGAGGATACATGGAGATTACTTACTCGATACTCCTCGTCTGCCTGAACGGGGCCATCGGGACCCACATCATGTTCAGGTGCTACCTGAACTCGAGGCAGCTCCACTCCTACGTCGACTCACTGCGGTCGAAGGGGCTGCTCGAGAGGCGGAGGGAGCCCCCGAGCTCGAAGGTGGAGTACGTCACCACCGTGAAGGGGAGGAAGTACATCGAGGTCTACGACACCCTGGCCGAGATGCTCAGCGGGCAGCAGCCGATAGAGACGGAGTCTTACGGCTGGAACAGGACGGCGGCTCGTGACGGGCGCTGAGAGAAGTTGAGAGCTGACTCGGACAGGCTGCTCCCGATAGCGCTGGGGGCGGTCCCGGTGATCATAGTGCTTGCGCTTGCGATGACGATGACCTTATCGGTGCAGGGGGCGCACACGCCTACTGGGACCACGAGCGCCGACCCCAGCGGCTCTTCCACGTCCACCGCCAGCACGGCGCGCTCTAGCTCTCAGCAGGGGAGCGGGTCGTCGTCGACGTCTTCCGCTTCGAGCTCGACGAGCACTACGACAACCGGGTCTTCGAGCACCACAGGGACGACCTCTTCGACCGGGACCTCCATGAAGTCAGGGTCTTCCACTACGACGACGACCTCGACGTCGGGCGGCACCACGACAACGACGAGCACTACAAGCCTGACCACGACGACGACCACTACGGTCTCGACGACGACCACGACTACCACGACCGCGACCACGACGAACTCGACTTCCACGTCGACCAGCACAGGGACGTGCGTCCCCGTCGTCGGGTGCCTGTAGCGGGCATCCGGGCGATGGGGCCGTGAGAAAGTTCCGTGACAATCATCACCAGTCCGTATAAGGGGCGGACGAGGGGAACGACCGAAGACCAGCTTTGAAGGTGAGTCAGGACAGGATCTTGCCGCTCGCGCTAGGGGCAGTGCCGCTCCTGGTCGTGGTCGGGCTCGCACTGCTCATTGTGGCGACGGCGGGCGCGCCGGTCCAGCCGGCCGCTATCCCACCTCCCGGCGTGGCTGCCGCCACCACCGTTACCGGAGGAAACGCGACGCAGTCCGCGGCTTCCACGCAGGGAAGCTCGGGAGGGACCCCGGTCCTCTGCATCCCGATCTTAGGGTGCATCTGACGACCTGTGGGCAACCGATTAAATAGGAACGGCGCATTCCTGGTCACGCGCGTTGAAGCGTAGAACCCCACGGGGAGTCTGGGCCCTGAGGGGCGTCACTTTGGCAATCGCCATCGTGGTGATAGTCGTCGTGGCCGCGGTGGCATACTCCTCATACGAAGACTACACCGCCGTCAAGCCGTACATTTCGAACCCGCAGCACCCGGCGGGGACCGCCACCCTGCAGGGGACGACGGGGATCATCTCTTTCGACGTCACCATCCCCAACCGCGGGCTCCTACCCTTGAACGTCACGGTATACTGCGACTCGCCGCCCGCCGGGGTGACCTGCGTGAAGGCGTCGGTGGACGTCCTTCCGGGTCAACAGCAGGAGCTGAACTTCACCATGACGATAGCGAACGCGCAGCAGTTCGCCGCGCTCCCGAACCACTCGATAAACGGGACCGTGGATATGCAGCTGGTCCCCTTCGCCTCCCTGACCGTCAACGTGGACTTCGGCGGGATTATCAAGTCGGGGGCGCCCTAGATGTCGTTCGGCAAGACGGTGACGATGCGTCGGAGGATATTGAGCGCGACGTGGGCGCTGGTCATCAACGTGATACTCTGGATAGTCATCCCCTACTACCTCGGCATCTTCCTGGTGAAGTACGTCCCCGACCTCCCGCTCGGGATCCCGGCCTTCGTCTACGAGTTCGGCATACTCTTCACGATCCTCGACGTCGGCGCCGCCTTCTTCCAGGGGATGGCGATATCCGTCCCGTTCCTTTCCGGGGCGGCCATCCTGAGCGCCGTCTACCTCTGGTTCGTGACC
>JAKAPN010000035.1 GCA_021822995.1 archaeon | reverse complement strand
GGAGGAGGCGGCTGTGAAGGCTCTCGTCGAACGCAGGAACGTCAGATCGGATGGCGACCGTTACGCGGCCTTCGTGAACGCTTTCTTCAACGGCGGGCTCTTCGTGAGGGTCCCCCGTGGGGTGACGCTGGACAAGCCGCTCCGCCGCATGCTCGTCCTTGACTCTCCGAAAACTCCCATCGTGGACCAGCTGTTCGTGGTGGCCGAAGAGGGGTCGAAGCTGATATTCCTCGAGGAACTCTACTCGAAGGGGGCTGACGCCCCTGCCCTGGTCGCTTCGAACCTCGAAGTCTTCGCCAGGCCGGGTTCCCACGTCGACCTGTCGACCATACAGCTGCTCGGCGAGCAGGCGACCCACATCTCGAACAGGGCCGTCGACATCTCGAACGACGCCAGGGCGACGGTCAGCTCGCTTTCGCTGGGAGCAGGGACGTCCAGGTCGCGGATGAACTTCCTGCTCAACGGGCGAGGGTCCCTGGCCGAAGGGTTCGAGATATTCTTCACGGACGGGAAACAGAGGTACGACTTCGAGACCAACCTCGTGCACAACTCCGCTGACTCCACCGGCTCCACGCAGGCGCGCGGGGTCCTCAAGGGAGAGTCGCAGTCGATATTCAAGGGGATGATCAAGATAGTGAAGGCGGCCAAGAACTCGAGGTCGTACTTGGCGCACCACGCCATGCTCCTGGAGCGCACGGCGAAGTCGGACGGCGTACCGAGCCTCGAGATCGACAACAACGAAGTCCGTGCCACCCACTCGGCGTCGGTGGCGCAGATCGACGAAGAGCAGCTGTTCTATCTCGCGGCAAGGGGGCTTTCGCCCGACGAGGCGAAGAAGATGGTTGTCCTGGGATTCTTCGAGCCGGTCCTCTCCCGGGTTCCGATAGAACAGACTAGAGAGGGCGCGAGGTTCATGATAGAAGGGAAGTGGCAGGGAGAGAAGAAGAGGCTCGTCGACAGGGAGGCTCTGCTGGCCGAGACCGGGGAGCTCACCCCGGAGGTCAAGGAGTCGGAAGACATCTTCGAGCGCCACTACAAATACAGGTAAACCGGGTTGGGCGAGTGGGTTCCCGCGATGAAGTCCGCAGACCTGGAGGAAGGCTCGATCTCCACGGTCGACCTGAGGGGGAACCACCTGCTGCTCTCGAAGATAGGGGGAGAGGTCTACGCTGTGGGGGGGACCTGCACCCACGAAGAAGCGGACCTCGGGCTCGGGGTCGTGATCGAAGACAGGGTGGTCTGCCCGCTCCACCTTTCGCAGTTCGAGCTCAAGACCGGGAAGGTGGTCAACCCTCCCGCCACCCTTCCGCTACCCCGCTTCGCAGCGAGGGTGGATGACGGGACGATTTTTATCGAGGTGTAGGCGGGTATGACAGGGTTGCTCCAGACAGAAGCGTTCGACGTCGAGAAGGTCAGAGCTGACTTCCCGATCCTGAAGCGCAAGGTGCACGGCAAGAGGCTCGTCTACCTCGACAACGCGGCCACCACCCAGAAGCCCCAGGCCGTGATCGACGCCCTGGTCGACTACTACTCACGATACAACTCGAACGTGCACCGGTCGGTCCACACGCTCGGCGAAGAGGCTACCGCCGCCTACGAGGCGTCGAGGGAAAGGGTTGCGAAGTTCGTCGGAGGGGAGCCGAGGGAGGCCGTTTTCGTGAGAGGGACCACCGAAGCCACCAACCTGGTCAGGTACGCCTGGGGGGAGAAGCACATCGCGAAAGGCGACCTCCTCGTCTCCACCCGGATGGAGCACCACAGCAACATCGTCCCGTGGCAGCTGCTTGCCAGGAGCAGGGGGGCCACGCTGAAGTTCGTCGAGCTCACCCCTGACGGGCACCTCGACATGGGTTCCCTGGAAGAGCTGCTGCGGGAGTCGCCTCGGCTCGTCGCTTTCACTCACTGTTCGAACGTCCTGGGGACCATCAACGACGCAACCGCAATCTGCGCCAAGGCTCATGCCGCCGGTGCGGTGACGGTCGTGGACGGCGCCCAGTCCGTCCCTCACTTCCCGGTCGACCTGGCGAGCATTGGGGCAGACTTTTACGCGTTCTCAGGCCACAAAATGCTCGGGCCGACTGGGATCGGCGTCTTGATGGGCAAGAAGCAGCTCCTTCAGGACATGGACCCGTTCGAAGGCGGAGGGGAGATGATCCGGGAGGTCTTCGACGACCATTCCACCTGGAACGACGTCCCCTACAAGTTCGAGGCAGGCACGGTCAACATCGCAGATGCCATCGGCCTCGGAGCCGCGGTCGACTACCTTACAGCTCTCGGGATGGACAACGTGAGGAAGCACGAGGTCCGACTCCTGGACTACGCCAGGGACGTCCTCTCCGGGGTGAAGGGGCTTCAAGTGTACGGGCCCGAGGACTCCCAGCAGAGGAGCGGACTGGTAGCCTTCAACTACGCGGACGTCCATCCGCACGATCTGGCGACCATACTCGACGAGGAGGGTGTCGCGATCAGGTCCGGGCACCACTGCGCGCAGCTCCTCATGCGCTGCCTCGACGTCCCGGCCACCAGCAGGGCGAGCTTCCACGTCTACAACTCTTATGACGACATCGACGCACTGAAGCAAGGGATCATGAAGGCGGGCGCCATCTTCAAGGTATGAGCAGCGCGGACATCTACCGGGAGCTCATCCTGGACTACTACAGGAACCCGAGGAACTTCGGCAAGCTGGAAAAGTTCGACATAGATTCACATGACACCAACCCCCTCTGCGGGGACGAAATCGAGATGCAGATCAGGGTCGACGGCCAGAACAGGATCGAGGAGATCAAGTTCACCGGCAAGGGGTGCGCCATAAGCCAGGCGTCCGCGTCGATGCTCACCGAGCTCGCGAAGGGGAAGCCTCTGGAGTGGGTAAGGCAGGTCGTAAAGGAAGACGTCTTCAAGCTCCTCGGGAACCCAGACCTGGGACCGTCGAGGGTGAAGTGCGCGCTTCTCGGGATGAAGGTCCTGAAGACCGGAGTCTACGGTTACCTCGGGGCTCACTACGACGAACCTGACGACCGGTCAGGCTAGCACGCCCGCGGTAGGTGGGCGGGCGCCGTCGGGAGATTCCATACGTCGGTTCCCTTTTCCTGCCTTTCGGTAGACGCTCATCGACCGCTTTCTGGCGCCTTCCATACCTTGGAGGCCTCATCCTTGGCGTGGGGCGGTTTCCCGGTCATGACGTGCCGCTTCAGGAGCTGGATCCCTAGCGCAGGGTCGACCCCCTTGGGGCAGACGTACGAGCAGCTGCCGGCGAAGTGGCATCTCCAGACCCCATGAGAGTTATCGAGGGCGGCGATGCGCTCCGCTCCTCCCTGGTCGCGCGCGTCGGCCGAGTATCTGTACGCCTGGGTCAGCGCCTGGGGGCCCGGATATCGCTCGTCGGTGGCGACCGTCGGGCATGAGGACGTGCACAGGCCGCATTTTATGCAGTAGGTGAACTGCAGCACCTTGGAAAGCTCCCCGGGCGTCATGAGATACTCGCCGGTTGGGCGTTCCTGCTCTTCGCCGTCTTCCCTTACGAGCCTCGGAGTCACCGCTTTGTGCTTGTCGAAGAACGAGCCCAGGTCGGTGACCAGGTCTTTGATGATCGCGAAGTTGTCCATCGGCTGTGCCACGACCTTCTCTCCTCCGAGCTCCTCCACCTGGGTGTAGCACGCGAGCCGCGGCCGGCCGTTGATCTTCATGCCGCAGGAGCCGCACGAAGCCTGCCTGCACGAGAACCTCAGCCCGATTGAGTGGTCGACGTAATCCCTGGCATACAGCAGGGCGTCAAGGACGGTCATCCCTTCCCTCTTCGGGACCGCGTACTCGACCATCTTTGGCGAGGCGTCTTTGACGGGGTCGAACCTCTGCACCACTAGCTTGAGGTCCTTCATCCTGACGCTCCTCCGAACACGGCGAGAATCACCGTCTTAGAGCCGAAGGCGACGGTCGCGACTATGGCGACCACGGTCCCAATGTCCACCCACCTGCTCCACGGCGCCGTCTGCCTCCACTCGTGCAAGATGATCCTGACCCCGTTGAACCCGTGGACCAGCACCACTACCAGAAGCGCTTCGAGGAAGATCGCATAGAGGCCGTTCCGGTAGAGTGAAAGGATCGTCCCGAACGAAATCGCAGTGGAGTATGGGTAGATTATCCCCTGGGTCAGCAGGTGGACCGCCACGAGGGCCACGGCCAGGAGAGCCGTGATGTACTGAAGCAGCATCAGCCTCGACTCTCTCATGCCAGCCCACCGAACAGGATCATGGCCGCCCATGCGGCTCCGACCACGGCCAGGATTATCGCAGCCCAGATCAGCGCCCTCTGCCCAAGCCTCAGTGACCTGGGCTTGTAGGGATATTCGATGGAAGCGGGCCTCCCCAGGATCAGCCCCATCTCGGAAGCGATCAACCTGAGGCCGTTGGTGCCGTGAAAGATCACCACGAGCACGACCAGCACCAGGATGAGGTGTCCGAAGGAGTTCTCAACGATCCCTGAGATGAACGTCCAGCTCGACTGGCTGGGCCCGGTCCCAATCGGCCCGCCGACGAAGAAGCTCGTGTCGCCCAGGTGTCCTATGACATACGCAAGTATCGCAATTCCGGTGACCCGCTGGAAGACGTACGCCCACCGCTCGAAGTTGTAATGGTACGGGTTCAGCCACCCCGACAGGCCACGCCTGTTTCTCGCCTTTCCTCCGCCCTCGGAACTCACGCTATTCCCACCCGCTTCACCGGGTTTTACGGGTTGTCAATAATGTCTCTCCGTTGGCTGGTACTTCGTGACCGCCACCGCGGAATACTCGAGCCTGGGCCCTTCGGGTCCCCGGAATGCGAGCGTGTGCTTCATCCAGTTGCCGTCGTCCCGCGCAGGGAAGTCCCTTCGGGCATGCGCCCCCCGCGACTCCGTCCTGGCCAGCGCTCCTGCGACCACCACTTCGGCCACGTCGAGCATGCTCTCGACCTCGAGCACGTCGCTGAGGTTCGTGTTGTACGTCCTGCTCTTGTCTTCCACGTGAAGGAAGTCCTTGGCCTTCAGCTCCCTGATGGTCCTGAGCGCCTCGGCTAGCCCGTCCCCTGTCCTGTACACAAAAGCGTCCTTCGCCATCACCTTCTGCAGGGCGTCCCTGATCTCGTACGGGTTGGTCGCTCCGCTTCCGTGGAAGATCCCATCGAATATCCTCTTCTCTTCGAGCTGCACCTTCTCTCCTGCCGAGTCCGGCCTCGGCCTCCCTTCGGCGTACTTCGCCGCTTCCGCGCCCGTGATCTTCCCCCACACGAGACACTCGGCGGTCGAGTTCGCTCCCAGCCTGTTGGCCCCGTTAATGCTCACGCATGCCGCCTCTCCTGCCGCCCAGAGCCCTTTGAGCCTCGTCGCGCCGTCAATGTTGACGTCGATCCCCCCCATCACGTAGTGGCAGACAGGCCGGACAGGGAGGGGTTTCTCTACAGGGTCGATCCCCCTGAACTTGATCGCTATCTCCCTGATCTGCGAAAGCCTAGTCTTGATCTTCTCCGCCCCGATTGGCGTCAGGTCGAGGTGTAGGTAGTCGAGTCCCGTTGCCTCGTCCTTGAACCCCCTCCCTTCCTCGATCTCGGTCATCATCCCTCTCGAGACGACGTCTCTCGAAGCCAGGTCGAGCTTGTTGGGCGCGTACTTCTTCATGAAGCGATCCCCATCCTTGTTGAGTAGAACCCCGCCCTCACCCCGGACCGCCTCTGTGATCAGTATCCCAGACGGGATCAGCCCTGACGGGTGGAACTGGATGAACTCCATGTCCTTCAGCGGGATCCCCGCGCGATATGCTGCCGCCATCCCGTCCGGAGTCGAGCTGTAGGCGTAGGTAGCGAAGCTGTAGAGCCTCCCCGACCCTCCGGTCGCCATTATCCCTGCTTTTCCGAGGAGTTGGGCGAATGTCCCCGTCTTCATCTCGATGGCGCTGAAACCCCTGAACTCCCCGGCCTCCGCCAGGATCGAAGTGACGAACCACTCCTGATAGAAGTGGATGTTGTCATACTTCGTGGCCGTGTCATAGAGCGTCTGCATCTCGAAGAACCCGACCTTGTCCTCGGCATAGGTCGCCCTGGGATAGCTGTAGCCTCCGAACCATCTCTGCGCTATCCTCCCGTCTTCCCTCCTGCTCCACGGGAGCCCCCAGTGGTCCAGCTGGTATATCTCGCCGGGCATCGCGCTGACGAACCTCTCGACCGCGTCCTGGTCGGCAAGATAGTCCGACCCTTTGACGGTGTCGAAGGCGTGCGATTCCAGAGAGTCCCCGAGCTCGGGGTACAACACCGCCGCCGTCCCCCCTTCAGCGCTCACGGAGTGCGACCTCATCGCCTGGACCTTCGTGATGACCGCGATGTCGAGCTTGCCATTGCTCGACCTCGCTGCCTCGATTGCCGCCCTTAGGCCCGCAAGCCCAGAGCCGACGATCAGGATATCGTGCCTGATGGTCTCGACCATAACTCTCCAGCGTAGGGGGTCCGAATCGCTATTTTCTTAGGCATTTCCCCTCACGCGTGCATCGCGTCAGGAAAACGGATGGCAACGCGAGCAAACGGCTGTTTTCAGGACGGTTCAACCTCGTTTCATTAAGGACACGTTTATAACCGCATTAGCAATCGGCCGGGTCTACGAGAGGGATAAAGTGCCTCATTATGGTTACAGTTTCGAGGGTTTCGACCCTGCGGTACACGTCAGGGCCAGCGCGAGGGAGGTCAACATCTCCCCGAAGGCTGCCCGTGAAGTAGCGGTCACGATAAAAGGGATGTCGCTCACGAAGGCCATCGACCTCCTCGAGCTAGTCGAAAGCAAGAAGATGTCCATCGCCTTCAGGCGTCACAAGTTGAAGGTCGGGCACAGGAGCGAGCTCCAGGGCTTCCCGACCGGTTCCTACCCTGTGAAGGCTGCGAAGGCATACCTGGACGTGCTCAGGAATCTCCAGGGAAACATCGAGTTCAAGGGGCTCGACCCCGAAAGAGTCAGGATCATACACGCAGCGGGCTACGCCGGGAGGACGCTGAAGGACTTCGTGCCCCGCGCCTTCGGCCGGAGTTCCCCCAACTTCCATCAGCTCGTGCACCTCGAAATCGTGGGCAAGGAAGTATAGGCATGTCGGTCCAGCAGCGGCGAACAACGGTGAAGTCGATACTCGTCACGAGCAAGTCGTACGCCGATATGGACGAGTTCTTCGAGAAGGAGCTCAGGGACGCCGGCTACGGAGGGCTAGAGGTACAGAAGTCGCCGGTCGGGACCACCCTGAAGGTGTACGTCGCAAGGCCAGGGCTCGCCATCGGGCGGCGGGGGACGGGGATAAAGGATCTCACCGACAAGGTGACCGCGAAGTACAACCTCCCCAACGCCCAGATCGCCGTGACAGAGGTGGAGAACCCGGAGCTCAACGCGAGGATCATGGCAGCCCGCATCGCTCAGATAGTGACCCGCGGGACAGCCTTCAGAAGGGCGGCTCAGTGGTCGGTCAACAATATAATGAACGCCGGGGCAGCCGGAGTCGAGATTTCGGTCGCGGGGAAGCTGAGGAGCGACAGGTCTCACGGTGAGAAGTACAGGGCGGGCATTGTACCCAAGAGCGGGGACACAGCCGATCGGTCGGTCAGCGGGGCCACGACCGACGTTCTCACAAAGATGGGCCTTTACGGGATCAAGGTAAAGATAGCGCTTAAGGACGCGCTTCCGCCGGACTTCCAGATGAAGGAAGACCTGAAGGAAGAAAACAAAGAGGAAAACAAAGAAGATGCCACAGCTCAAACCGAGGGAACTCAGGAATCAGGACGCTGACAAGCTTAGGCAGACGCTCTTCGACCTCAGGTCGGAGTTCTCCAAGCTTGCCGGCGGGGCCCAGAGAGGGATCGTCAAGAAGGACGTGGGCAACATCCACAGGATAAGAAAGGACATAGCGAGGGTGATCACCGTGATGCACGAGAAGGGGATAAAGGAATGAACATCATAGGCGAAAACGTCAAGGTGCTCAGCTCGCCCGACCCGACCCTCATCGGGAGGACAGGCATCGTAGTCCTCGACACGGCCAACACCCTGACTCTTTCCTCGTTCGGGAGGAACTTCCACATAGCAAAGTCAGGAGCGGCGCTGATGATGCTTGGCTCAGGGAAGATCGTCACAGGGCTCGACATAGCCGGAAGGCTGCAGGACAGGCTTGGGAGGAGGTCGCCATGAGCGCGGCGGGCCTCGATGTGACTGCCCCCAAGAAGAAGTGCCAGGACGCGCGATGTCCGTTTCACGGCAAGGTTAAAGTGCGGGGAAGGCTCCTGTCGGGTAAAGCGGTGTCGACAGCCGGCAAGAGCTTCACCGTGGTCGAGATGGAGTACCTGCACATGGT
>JAKAPN010000034.1 GCA_021822995.1 archaeon | reverse complement strand
CGGCATCGTGATGGGGATGAAGGCCGGCGCGGCCACGGCGTTGATGGACGAAGCGTGGTGGTTCACCCTGATCCAGAGGCCTGGCGAGAAGAGAGGGTGGCTCAGCACGAGCGAGAGGACTCTGCCCGGCTCCATCATGGTCAACCCCGGAGGGAAGAGGTTCGCAGACGAGGCGATGAACTATCTCGACCTGACGAAGGAGATGCTCGTCGGCAGGAACGTCCCCGCGCATCTGGTCTTCGACAGCAAATATCTTTCAAAGTATCCGGTGGCAGGCGAGAAGTTCAAGCGGGCTCCAAGGTGGTTCGGCCGAGGACTGACCATCTCCGCACTTGCGAAGAAACTCCACATCGACGGGGCAAGCCTTGAAGCGACCGTTGCGGAGTTCAACAGAAACGCAGGCCGTGGCGTAGATCCCTTGTTCCACAGGGGAGAAAGCCGGTACGACCGGCACTGGGGAGACCCGTCCGCGCCTCACCCGACCCTGGGTCCGATCGCCGAGCCGCCTTTCTATGGCGTGAGGATGTTGGCAGGGGACATAGGGACGAAGGGCGGTGTGGTGACCGATGTGAACGGGAGGGTGATGGATGGTAAGGGAAGCGCAATAGATGGGCTTTACTCGGCTGGCAACAACGCGGCTACCGTCATGGGAACAGGTTACGCAGGATCGGGGGCTACTTTGGGACCGGCCATCACTTTCGGATATCTGGCCGGCATCCACGCTGCGTCGCACAGCTGAAGAGTTTCGCCGCCGCGCCCTTCCCTTCCGAAGAGCCCTATTCCCGCGACCGCAAGTGGTCAGCCCGGCAGGCGTCCGTCGGACACGACTGCCGACCCTCCGGCCTTCAGGGTGCCCTTCTTTACCAGCCCCCTGAACCCGAACCCGCCCAGCGTCACTGACCCCTCGACGAACCGGTCCTGCCCGGCGCCGAACTTCATCGCGGGGTTCACCCCGACTATGATCAGGTCCAGCCGCCTCTTCTCCGATGCCACCGAGTCGAAGAGCTTCTTCACGGCGCCCTTATCCGACGATTCCCACCCGACGACCTGCCCGTCCCGGAAGTCAAGCCGTACGCTCCCTATTACCCCGTACGCCGTCAGCGTGTCGGTAAGGACCACCGTCCCGTTCGCGCTGTGAGGGTCGACCTCCTTGCTCACGTATCCTGGCGGCACGTAGGCCATGTTGCCTCCCGTCTTCTTGTCCTGGTCGTCTACCACGCCATCTTCGACTTCGGATTCTCCTTTCAGTGAGAAGGTCATGCTAGCGCGGCGCGTCTCCAGCTCAGCCCCCCCGTCTCCGAGGAGACCAGAGGCCTTCCGTGCAACCCTGGAGATCTGCCCGAAGTCCGTCAGTGCTGCCTTGAGCTGGGTCTGTACGGCGTCCTCAACCCTCACCCCCAGTATCTTGGCAACGTCCTTCCCGACGTAGCCGAAGGAGAGCCTGGCGCCCTTGAGCCCCGCCTTCTGGGCCGCTTCGTACCAGGACATGTTGTAGCGAGTGGACCTTTCACGTTCTTCTGGTTTCAGCGTCTTCGAATACGGTCCGAGTGCTTGCCCGGGGATGAAGATGTACGAGTCGGTACCAGAAAGGAGCCCGAACTCGTTCTTCCCCATCGTACCGACCGAATCCTCTGGCGCCCGCCTGACCCCTTCGACGTACGCCCGCTCGTCTTCGTAGATCATTACCGCGGAGCAGCCGCATGCCCTTGCTTCCGCGAGCGCCCTCCTCGCGAAGGGGAGGCCGTTGTCCCAGGTCTCTACTGTGACCGAGTCTCCCTTCTTCACCTGGAGGGTCTCCTTGAGGACCTTTTGAGCTACCTTCGTGTACAGCGAATCTAGAGTGGTTGCGGGCATGTGGAGTCCGCCGTGCCGCCCCTATTTAGGAACGGCTCCGGTACCCGCCCCCGAAAGTGGGGCGCTGGCTAGTAGCTCCTCCACCGCCTTTCTCGTCAGAGAGACCCCACGCGAGTCCCCCGTCAGGACATGCTCGATCCGCCCTTCATACTCGAAGAAGACCTGCGGGATGACGTAGTCTGCCGTCCAGTCGCCGTGCTTCTTGACCAGCTCGTCGGCGACCTTCACATCGGGTGTGTCGATGTCGTGAAGAAGAAGCGGCACTCCTATCTCCTCCGCCCTCTGTCTTATCGGCTCTACCGTCGTCGGGACGCAGTGGGGGCACCACTGGGCGTATACGATGTGGATTGCCTTCGGTCTCATGGTGCAGCCAAGCGCCTTCCCCACATATCAACCAAGCGGATGGGCTCAATACACCCAAGCCCTCAGAGGGCCACTGGGCTTCCCCAGGTACTTTTCCAGCCCGTGAAAGTCGTCAAACTCCGCCGACTGGAGCTTCTTTCCGGGAGCGCCTGATTTCGACATGGAGTAGGTGAGCGCCGTGTACTTGGAGCCGAACCGGGTCACGAACATGAACGACTGCTTCTTTCCAGTTCCTACCACCAGTCGCACCCCCGCGTCCTGATCCAGGGCGCGCAGCCTCCTCTTCAGGTCCGCAAGCGACGTGACCCTCTCTTCGTAGAGCATTGCCCGACGTGCGTGTTTTCCCGTTCAAAAACTAATACCCAGCAGTTCCCGACTGCCCGCAAGGAATGTGCGCGCTGAAGCTGTTCAACACGATGAGCGGGAGGAAGGAAGTGTTCCGGCCGCTCGCCCCGCCCCGGGTCAGCATGTTCGTCTGCGGTCCGACGGTCCAGTCGGGGATGCACCTGGGGCACGCGAGGACCTACATCTTCTTCGACGCGCTGGCCAGATATCTTGGCCGTCTCGGATACGATGTATTCTATCTGATGAACATCACCGACATCGACGAGAAGATCAGCCAGGCTGCCAAGGCCGCCGGCGAGGACCCCATGGAATACTCGAAGCGCATGACCGAATCCCTCATCGCAGACATGGGCTCCCTGAACATCGAGACCGTCAGCAAGTTCGAGCCGGTCTCCCCTCATGTCGACGAGGCCATCAGAGAGACTGCGGTCCTTTTGGACAAGGGACTCGCCTACCAGGCCGACGGGTGGGTCTTCTTCGACACCGCCAAGTTCGGCCGCTGGGGGCGCCTCTCGCATCTGACGAAGAATGGCCTGGCGCTCAGGCCGCTGGAGCTCGTCCCCGCGAAGAAGAACCTCAACGACTTCGCGCTCTGGCGCCCCGAGGTCCTCGTCGATGGCCTGTGGACGAGCCCGTGGGGGCTCGGTTCGCCCGGCTGGCACATACAAGACACGGCGGTCACCATCCCGCTGCTCGGCGCCCAGTACGACATCCATGGAGGAGCCTACGAGCTCATCTACCCCCACCACGAAGCGGAGATAGCCCAGGCCGAGTCGCTCACCGGCGTGCGCCCCTTCGTCGTTCACTGGGTGCACACCAACCTGGTAAAGACGGGAGGCGAGAAGATGTCAAAGTCGCTCGGAAACGCAGTGACGGTCAAGGAGGCGATGAAGTCGCTCTCCGCCGCTGAAATCAGGTTCTTCTTCCTCTCCATCCACTACAGGAAGGAGGCGGGCCTCTCGGGCATCGGGGCGGCACGCCGCAGGCTCCGGAGGATGAAAGAGGCTGCGAGGAAGGTCGGAGCGTCCGAGCGGGACGGATCGACTCTGGGCGCTTTCGGACGGGCGCTGGATGACGACTTCGACACCCCGAAGGCGCTGAAGTGGGCAGAAGCCACGCTGAAGGCCGCGTCGAAGGTAGGAGACAGAGACAGGGCCAGGAGGATGGCTGCGCCTGCCATCGCCGGGATGAAGACGCTGGGGGTCGACTTGCTTGAGGGTGCCTGAGAGAAGAGCGGTCGAGCTCAACGAAGTGAGCTGGTGGTCCAGGTGGGCCAGGCTCGTGAGGCGCGGCGACGGTTACCTGCTGTCGTCGGACGCGCTCAGGGAGCCGTTCTTCAACAGAGCCGGAGCCCTCACCTGCCGCGGGACGGCCGGGACCGCTGAGTGGGCCGAAAGATACTTCGGAGGTTCAGGGATGAGCACAACGTTCGTCGCCTTCGCATCATGCGCGAGCCTGGACCTGCTGCGCTCGTCGGGGTATATGCAGGTGGACAGGATGAACGTCCTCGTTTCGAAGGGACCGACCAAGGAAGTCGGGGACGAGCGCGGGACCGTGCGCGCGTCTCCGGGGAGCTGGACTGCCGCCTATCTCAGGTCCTTCTACGGGGACGAGGAGCTCACAGGGACTGTGGAACCCATCGTCGCTTCCATTCTGAAAGACAGGGCTGCAACGCTCCTCGAGCGAAGGGCGGGGGGCGAAACGGCGGGGGTGATCGCGCTCTTCAGGACGCGGGGGGTGCTCGGAGTGTACTGCGTCGGGACCCTCCCCGAGCATAGGAGGCAGGGGATTGCGACGGCTCTGCTCGCGAAGGCCCGGCAGGTCGCTGAGAACGAGGGGAGGTCGCTCGTCCTGCAGACCCTGGCGTCCGAGGGTGCCATCCAGCTCTATCTCGACAACGGGTTCGAACCGATGTACGACAAGGTCGTCCTCGAAAAAAGGCTAAAATGAAGAGTTGCGGTTGGTTTTCAGAGTGGACCTCGGCGTCAGCATAGAAAGGAAGTCGTCGATCGGCACGCACCCGTTCATGAGCGTTTTCGGCGGATTCGAGCGGGTCGGAGCCGTAAAGTCCATCTTCGGAAGCGGGACGAAGGACGTCCTCGGGGGGCTTTCTGTAGACATCGTCGGCGGTCATGGGTACATGAAGATAGATGACGGCAAGGGATCCATAGTGGTGAACGCGAAATACCTCAGGGAAGGCGCCGAGATAGACGTCTATCTGGACGTGATACACGAACTGGTCCACATTCGCCAGCACCGGGAAGGGAAAGAGCTGTGGGACAGGAGTTACGAATATGTCGACAGGCCGACGGAGGTCGAGGCTTACAAGGTGGCTGTGAAGGAAGCGCGGAGGCTCGGGATGGACGAGGGACAGGTCGCCCAGTACCTGAGAGTGGAGTGGATTTCGGAAGAGGTCTTCGATAGGTTCTTGAAGAACGTCGGTGTAAAGGCAAAGCGATGACCACAGACAGACGGTTCTGCAGGTTCGCCCGACCCTCCGCGAAGGTGGATGTCTCTGTCTACACCACGGAGATCCCGGAGAACGGGTTTTGCCTGTCTTCCTTCGTCATCGTCACCGACAGTGAAGGCCGAGTCCTCATGGGGCATCTCAACCCCGAGGCACCCTGGGACCACATCGGCGCCCTCGACCCAGGCCGTGCCAAGACCCATAGCGCAGAGTGGATGCTGCCGTCTTCCCATCTTATGCTCTTCGAGTCCCCACAGGAAGCGGCGAAGAGGGTCCTGAAGGAACAGCTGGGCATGGACATCCAGCTCTCCGGGCCCACCGTCGTCGCCGAGACAGGCACCCCGAAGAGGTTCCCCGCGCTCACGACGCATTGGGACTTTGAATTCATCTTCAGAGGGGAGGCTCCGGACGGTAGGCCTCCTGCGCATGAAGCGTGGACCGAGCTTCGTTACGTCGACACGAAGCTGACGCCGAGGCAGGACATTGCCCGCTCGCACGACGAAGTGCTCGAGAACGCCGGGTTCAAGTTCTAAGCCCTGTTACGGCTGTCTCGCCGAAGCACCTTGGATGCTTGTCAGCTTTTGGTCACGGCTGATGGACAACTGCCGCATCTGGAAAGGAGGCTTTATCTTTCAGCGATAGAGTGAGAAGTCAATGATAACAGGAATCATCGACGTCGCCATCGTAGTAACGGATGCGAAGAAGTCTCTGAAATGGTACACGGAGGTGCTCGGGCTCGAGCCCAGAGACACCAAGGGACACTGGATCACAGTCGCCCCCAAGGGCTCCAAGACTGTCCTGCATATCTGCGAAAGCGAGGAGCCTGAGAAGGGAAACACAGGCATCGCACTGGGCACGAAGAACCTGGACGAAACGTACAGGGAGCTGAAATCGAAGGGTGTGAAGTTCATCCACCCTCCGAAGGACGAAGGGTGGGGCCCGTTCGCGCAGCTGGAAGATCCTGACGGGAACATAATCTGGCTCAATCCCGAGTAGCCCCACTCGAGCGAGCGGTAGAGGCTGGATTCGGCCGCTGGAGTTGCTCCTTTCTCTGGCCGAGCTACGAGGCGGACTCGACCCTCTTCAGCACGGTCAGAGCTCTGAGGGTTATCATCTTGCTCGGATGGCCGGCCTGCTCAAGAGCGAAGGGGTGGAAGCTGCTGCGATACCGCTTCCACCAGCCAGGCCACTTGCCGCCGTTGTCGAAGTCAGGGTGAACCGCGTCCAGATTCCAGCGGCCGTCCTCCCGCCGCTTCTCCCTGAGGAGCGAGAGGGCGGGCCTCATCCGCCTGTCTCCGGCATAGCCGAGGGCGGTCAGAAAGTCCAAACCGACAAGGACGTCGTAGTAGTAGTGGTAGGGGAAGTGGAAGCGGAGCCAGGGTTCGTAGCTGGCGCCCTGTCTGAACAACCTGCGGTCTAGATAGAACTCGCACCCCCGCTCGACAGCCGCCTTCATGCTCCTTGACCACTTTTGTCTGGGATAGACGGCGAAAGCGCTCAACCCCTCCCAGGCGTCGATCGTAGCACTCTTTCCCCGGCAGTGCCACCCACCGCTCGCAGTCTGGGTCTTCGCCAGGAGGTCGAAGGCGCTCTTCACTCTCGGCTCGTCCACATACCCAAACTTGACGAGTGCCCTGGCTGTGTTCCCTGTAAGGCAGTGCTCGCTGCTCTCTGCCCCAGGAGTGTCGAACCCTCCGTCGGCTCGGGAATATGTGTCCATCCAGAGTGAGCAGGCCTTGGCGATGCGGTGGTCTTCCCTTGTGACCCCGAGGTCGGAAAGCGTGAGGAGCATCCAGTTGGTCGAAGTATATTTCGGCACGTAGAGGCCATCCTCCTTGTCGAGCCAGTTGCCGCCGGGCTTCTGCTGCGAAAGAATCTCGGCCGCCCATCCCCTGGAGGTTACCTCCGCTTTCGCTTCAGCGACCTCTCCACGGCTCGCGTCCTCCGTAAGACCCTTCATCGTCAGGTATCTGACGGCTGGCTGCGACGGCTCGAGCAGCCACTCGGTTACGCTCTTCATAGTTGTCAGATCACATACGGGCCCATAAGAGTGTACTCTGGTCCCGGGGCGTAGGAGGGAGGCGCGTGCCTGGCGCTCATCATGGTATGCTTTCCACGTATTTGGCGAACGCAATCAGCTCAGCCAAAGCCGACGCCTCGGCCTCGGCCTTCCCCATGGGCTTCATGACCCACCCCCAGCGTCCCTTGAAATCCACCTCCAGAGACGCCGTCACCCGTGTCCCTCCTGGGACGGTTTCGAACGTCACCGCGCTGTGGTTCTTCGTGAACCTGGTCGCGCTCTCGGACTCGGCCTTGTCGGGAGGGAAGAGCTTCATTTCTGTGACGTGCCTCCGGCCTCCTCCCGACGGGGCAGTTTCAAGGCGGGCGGTGTTTCCTTCCGTCGCTACGCTCGTCACCTTCACAGCTCGTCTTGACCATCTCGGCATCGCCTCGAAGTCAGCATAGGCCGAGTATACCTTGTCCCTGGAGGCTTTGACCAGGACGGACGCTTCGAAGCGCATGATAGGCGGGAGCGGACATGGCCCGTGATAAGAAGCTCCCCTGGGCAGCGGCCTTTGGATGCCGAAGGGAGTGGTCGATGGGATGCCTCGTCCTGAATGGGAACCCAGGCCACCATGCGCTGTTGCCGAAGAGTAGGGCGGTCGCCACCTCTCGCGGTCGGTCAGGTCAGGAAGGCAGTGATGGTGAGCACCGCGAAGATGATCAGCTGTCCCAGCAACGCCCACCGAAGTATCAGGATCCCGTCGTAGGCCAACTCCCCCTTCGCGTGGCTCTCTGCGGCCATCCTGTACAGGAACCCGAAGACAACGAGCAGTGCTCCGGCTAGCAAGGCGATTGCCACGAGCGCGCTCGTGTTCATCTATTGCACCGCAAGGTGAGCCATCACCAATATGATCAGGATCTGGAACACCGCCTGGCTGGCCGCAAGGCGGACGTTCCTCATGGTCAGCTTCGATATCAGCGCCAGGTCGGGCTTTGCCTTCGCCAGCTCGAGGAATATCCGCACCCCGTTGGGGAGGAAGATACCGAACCCCTGAGCGGTGAGGATCACCACTATGACCCCAGCGGCGAGGATCCATGGGTTGGTCAGGCTGAACACTCCGAGCGTCTGGGCAAGATAGATCCCTGCGGTTATGGCCACCGCGGCGAGAGACGGGATTATGAAGAACGTAGTCGGAGTGAGCCTCTTCGCGACCTCCACCCTGGCGGGGACGTCCAACGACTTTAGGATGCGTGACAGTACCAGACCGGTGTACAGGTCGAAGCCGGTCCAGGTCCCTCCTGTAAGTACAGATCG
>JAKAPN010000033.1 GCA_021822995.1 archaeon | reverse complement strand
GAACTCCAGGTCAGCCGCCAGCGTATGGTGCTGCCCCAGGGCCTGGGCGACCATGGTGCTCGTCGGCTTGACCGCGTAGGGCTTCGACTCCGTCCCCACGAAGACAGCGCCAAGCTTCTCCACCCCCGACATCTTCACCGCCCCCCTCCCTGCTTCGATGGCCATGGTGACCGTGTCCTCGTCCATGGACGCCACCGCCTTCTCGACGTTCGGGCCGGACCCCCCTCCCTTCCAGACCTTCGCTATCTCGGTGGTCGGGAGCCGGTAGTAGGGGATGTACGCGCCATACCCCAGGATCGCCGCCCTCTCCTTGCTCTGCATGAGGTACAAGTAGCTGAGACGGGCCGAGAGGGAGGGGTATTAAATTGTGTATCGAGGATATGCAATCGCCGAAGATTGGCCGGTGTGGCTAGATCGCCTTGATCTGCTTCACTACGGCCGGGCGCGCCTTCCTGAAGACCCTGTAGCCGCAGATGCACTTCACCTCGGGGAGCTTCGCCAGCTCCTCCTGGGTCGTGCGCGTTCCGCAGCGGACGCACTCGTAGACCGCCGCTGCGAAGACCTTCGCGGGCTGCTCCTTCGGAGCCGGGACCGCGGGTGCCGGTGCGGGTGCTTCTGCGCTCAATTCAGGACTCGCCCGACCCCGCTCGTATTTCTGCATATCGCCCTGGGGGGCCCCGCTCACCGGAAGATGGCCCCGATGAGCTTGAGCTGATAGTGGCTGGTCCTCTTCGACTCCGCCTCGTCGTTGGCGCTCGACAGGTAGCCGTACTGGACGAGCCTGGACCCCGACTTCAGGGCGTGCTTCAGGATCTCGATGTGGACGGTCATGTCCGGCGCCTTCAGGGCGGGGAGGGACTCCATCAGCCCCAGCGAGAGCCTGCAGAGGCCGCTGGTCGAGTCGCGGACCCTCCTCCCCTCGAGCAGCGAGAAGAGCGCGGAGTACGCCTTCGACTGGAGACCGATGTTCTCCCTGTACGGCAGGACGAGGAAGCTCCCTTCCCCAAAGTCCCCGGTAGCGAGCTTCACGACCTCCTCGGGGGGGTGGTAGCCGTCGGTGTCCGCCGTGACGAGGTCCATGCGCGCGTCCAGGGCCCTCCCGATCGCCTGCCTGTAGGCGTCGGCGTAGTTGGGGGTCTTGTTGACGAAAGCTTCGTACCTGCCGTCCGCGGGGAGCGACACCCTCGGCTCCCTGTCCGGATGGCACATCAGCGACACCAGCGCCCTGTTCAAACCTCTGCTCCTCCCAGCGGGCCCCCGCTATAGGAGCTCGCGGGCGGCGGCTACGAAGCTGTCCCCGACCCTTTCCAGGTCTTCCTTCGTCAGCCCCGGGTGGACCGGGAGCGAAAGGACCTTCCTGGCGGCGGCGTCGGTCATGGGGAGCTTCTTCCTGGAGAAGCCGAGCTTCGTGTAGAGGGGGGTCCTGTGGACCGGGATCGGCCAGTACACCCCCGTCCCCACCCCGGCTGCGTGGAGGGACTTTGCGACCCTGTCCCTGTTCTTCCGCAGGCTGAGGGTGTAGAGGTAGAACACGTGGGTCCTGTCGGCGGCGTCCTGGGTGAACTTCGCCCCCTGGACGCCTGAGAAGCGCTCCATGAGGTACTTGGTGTTGCGCGCCCTCGCGGCGAGGAACCCCTCCAGCTTGTCCATCTGGACGGACGCCAGGGCCGCGCTCATCTCGGGGAGCCTGTAGTTGAACCCGAGGTGGCGTGCGTCGTACCCGTGGACCTGGCCGTGGTTCCGCACCAGCCTGAGGAGGTCGGCGAGCTCGTCGTCGTCGGTGGAGATCGCCCCGCCCTCGCCGGAGGTGGCCACCTTCGTGGCGTAGAGGCTGAAGCACCCGGCGTCGGACAGCCTGCCGGTCTGGGTCCCCTTGTACGTCGCGCCTAGGGACTCGGCGGCGTCTTCGATGACCTTCACTGACTTTGCGGCTGCGGCCTCCCTGATCTCGTCCATGTCGGCCGGGTACCCGTAGATGTGGACCGGTATCACCGCCTTCGTCTTCTTGGTGATGGCCCTGCGGAACGCCGCAGGGTCCATGTTGTAGTCCTCCCTGATGTCGACGAAGACGGGCTTGGCGCCGCAGGCGAGGACCACGTTGGCCGTCGCCAGGAAGGTGAACGACGGCACTATCACCTCGTCCCCGGCCTTCACCCCCATCGCCATCAGGACGGCGTGGAGGGCCGCGGTCCCCGAGTTGACGGCTACGACGTGCTTCGCCCCCAGGAGGCTCTTGACTTTGCCTTCGAAGGCCCTGACCTGCTTCCCCCCCTCGTAGGATGGGTTGACGAGCATCCCGGACGACACCACGTCCAGCACCGCCCTCTTCTCCTCCTCTCCGATAATGGGGCGGTTCACCGGGATGAAGTCCAAGGCAGGGCTCTCTCCCCGTTTGGTTCGTTTTTAAGCTCGGCACCAGCCGGCGCGGCTGGTCACCAGATGGGGGAGCAACCCGCCGCCTTCGGCTGGCGGCCACAGGTCCCGGGGGTAGTCCTCGCGGCCATCGCCGTCGGCATCGCCGTGCGCGTGGTCCTCCTCTCGCTCCCGCCGCTCTTCTTTACCGACGTCTCCTACTACAACGCCCAGGCGGTCGGGGACCTGCTCCGAGGGGTCGACCCATACGGGGCGGCCTACGCCGTCCCCCCGCAGCTCGCCACCCCCGGCGCTGAGAGCGTGTTCGCCTACCTCCCCGGGGTCTTCGCGTTCCTGGTCCCGGGGGACTTTGGCACAGGGGCCAGGCTCGGCCTGGTTGCCTGCGACGTAGTCGTCGCAGCCGCCCTGGTCCTCTACCGCCCGAAGGTCGGCGGGCTGATGGCGGCCCTCTTCCTTCTCCTCCCCCCGGTCGTCCTCCTGTCCACCGCCTTCCTCAACGACTCGCTCCCCTCGGTCGCCTTCGTCTCGGCGGCCGTCCTCCTGGAGGCGAGGGGGAGGAGGGTCCCCGCGGCTGCGCTCTTCGGGCTGGCGCTGGCCTCGAGCCAGGAGGCCTGGCTGATCTTCCCGGTGTACGCCGCCTACTCCCTTCGGAGCCGGAGGCCCCTTGGGCCCCTCGTCTCTCTGGGGGTTGGGGCTGCGGTGGTCGCCCCGTTCGCGCTCTGGGACCTCCCTGCCTTCGTCTCCGACACGGTCCTCTTCCAGCTCCAGAGGGCTGCGGCCCCCTTCCTCTCCCCCGGCCCCTTCGGGGTGAACGTCAACCCCAGCCTGCAGGGGGTGCTCTCCGCCCTGGGCGCCTCCGCGCCCCTGGCCGTCAGGGGGGCCGCGGCCGTGGCCGTGATCGGGGTCGTGGCCTGGAGGTCGAAGCCGACGGTAGGGTACCTCCTCTGGGGGTCCGCGGCCGCGGTCGCCCTCTGCCTCTTCCTGCTGGCGGGCGACTTCTTCTGGAGCTACCTCGAGCTCCCCTTCGTCCTCGCCCTCTTCTGGGCGGTCCCCAGGTTCGAGTCGGTCCTCGCCCCTTCAACGCTTAAAGATGCAGAGCCTCTGGTCGGAGCCGAACCCAGATGAACGGAGGGAACATGCTGATGTACAAGCTCGTGGCCTGGGCCTCGTTCATCATCCTGGTGGTCGTCACGGTGTACGGGATAGCCGAGTCCAACTACGTGACCGGGGAGCCCATAGGGAAGGTGTGGGTGGACGTGTACTTCCCGTTCCCGCCCTACTTCGCCCAGCCCGTGACCTACTTCAGCGTCGCCTGCGTCGCCCTGTTCTACTCCGGCCTCAGGCTCTGGGAGGACAGGATATCGAAGTGGCCCGGGTGGTTCGTGGCGTTCCTCCAGCTGGTCGGGTTCATAGTCGCCTTCTCGGCCGCCTACGAGGTGATGTACAACTTCATGGTCTGGGGGTCCCTGTTCGTCATCGCCTGCCAGAAGGGGGTCGCGAGCGTCACCTGCAACCCCGACACGCTCTCGACTGTGTACCCGTCGCAGTGGAGCCTGGTCTTCGCCACAAGGGCGTTCAGCGCCCTGTTCGTGATAAGCGGGTACTCCGTATACTTCCTGAGGAAGTACTCTAGCTCGTCTCTGATCTGACCGGCCTGGCCGCGGACGCGCCGACGTAGAAGAGGAGCACGTGCACCAGAGCGAAGACGGTGAAACCGGCAAGCGAAGCGGCCGCGATGGTCGAGAACGCCCCTCCGAGGAACGGCTCCCAGGCGTAGACCTGGTACACGGAGACGATCAGCCCCATGGACGCGGTGGACACCACCCAGGCCCAGGTGAGCCTGTGGCCGGGGATCTGCCTCAGCATGACCCCGCCTGCGACACAGGCGACGGCGGGCCAGGCGACGAGGAACGAACCGGTGAAGGCGCCGATGGCCCCCCAGGCTACCCCGACCGCGATGAAGAGGTAAGGAGCGTAGGTCCTGAGCATTCCGAGGACGCTGGCCATCTGCCCTGCCGGCCTTTACTCGCGTTATAAATCGTCCGAATGGGGACGGGGAGCCGAGGCTATCCTTATCTGCCGAACGGGGGGAACCGCGCCGTTTCTCGCTTGTCAGCCCAGGACCTGTCCGACCCCGCCGCCCTGAGGGCGAAGCTGGCGGGGCTCACGAAGCCGTCGGCCGAGGTGGGGGAGGGGCTGCTCGCGTCCGCGACCTACGACGGAGGCACCAAGAAGGCGGTGCTGAAGTTCTACGACCAGAAGGCGGGGAGGTTCTGGCTCTGGGAAGACAACACAGGGCACAGGCCCTACTGCCTCACGCGGCTCCCCATGGAGGAGCTGGAGGGGATAAGGGCGAGGAAGGACGTGGTGGAGATCAGGGAAGAGGAGAGGCTCGACCTCCTCAACGACGCAACGGCGAAGGTCAGGAAGATCGTGACCACCGACCCCCTCGCAGTGGGGGGAGGCAACGACAGCATCAGGGACGTGATCCGCGCCTGGGAGGCGGACATCAAGTATTACGAGAACTACGCCTACGACCTCGGCCTCCGGATGGGGACCTACTACAGGGTGGTCGGGGGGAAGGTGGTCCCCGTCACCCACGAAGTCCCAGAGAGCGTCAACCGCTCGCTGGAGGACATCACTCGGCGGAACCCCAAGGAGTTCCAGCCGTATCTGAAGGAGTGGGCAGAGCTCCTCAGCGAGCCCCTGGCCGACTTCCGGAGGGCGGCCATGGACATCGAGGTGTCCAACGAGACCGGGAGGCTCCCGGACACCGACGACCCGAAGCAGCCGGTGATAGCGGTCTCGTTCGTGAGCGCCGAGGAGAAGGTCATCTACCTACTCCGGTCCGGGAAGGACCCGGCGGGGCTGGAGGGGAGCGCCTTCGCCTACGAGCTGTTCGACAGGGAGGAGGACCTGCTCAGGGCCGTGATGTCCAAGATGCTCGACTACCCCGTCCTGGTAACTTTCAACGGCGACGACTTCGACCTCCGCTACATACAGCACAGGGCCGAGCGCCTGGGGATCCCCGAGGAGGAGGACCCGATCCAGCTGGAGCGGGTCGCGGCGTCCCTCAAGCACGGCATCCACGTGGACCTCTACCAGTTCTTCAGGAACCGCTCCATCCAGGTCTATGCTTTCGGGAACAAGTACACAGAGCACACCCTCAACGGGATCTCCGAAGCGCTCCTGAACAGGTCGAAGCTGGAGTTCGAGGGGGAGATAGGGGACCTGCCCCTGGCGGAGCTGGCGAAGTACTGCCTCAACGACTCCCAGCTCACCTACGACCTGACGGCCATCAGCGGCTCGGTGGTGATGAAGCTCCTGCTGGTGATATCGAGGATCGGGAAGATGCCCATGAACGACGTGTCGAGGCTGGGGGTCTCCAACTGGATCCGGAGCATGCTCTTCTTCGAGCACAGGCGGCTCGGGGCCCTGATCCCACGCCAGGACGAGCTCGCCGAGAAGGGAGGGGGGTCGACCCAGGCGGTCATCAAAGGGAAGAAGTACAAGGGGGGCTTCGTGATCGAGCCGAAGCCGGGCGTATACTTCGACGTCTCCGTCCTCGATTTTGCAAGCCTCTACCCGAGCCTCATCAAAGTCGACAACCTGTCATACGAGACCGTCAACTGTCCGCACCCCGAGTGCAGGAGCAACAAGGTCCCTGACACTTCGTCCTGGGTCTGCACCAAGCGGAAGGGGATAATCAGCCTGGTCACCGGTTCGCTGAGAGACCTCAGGGTCGCCCACTACAAGCCGCTTGCAAAAGACGTGACACTGACAAAGGAAGACAGGGACCTCTACAACATCGTGTCGCAGGGTCTGAAGGTTTTTCTCAATGCGTGCTTCACGGGCGATACCTACGTGGTCACCCCGGGTGGAATTAAGAACATCAAGGACTTCGAAGTCGGCGACAAGGTCGTCAACGTCAACCCTGACACGCTCCAGGTCGAAATTGATGAAGTGGTCGAAGTTCAAGAGTTCGACTACTCGGGCGACTTGTATCACTTCAGAGACGCAGGGACGACTGACCTGCTGGTGACTCCGAACCACAGAATGCTCGTCATGGACAGACGGAAAGCATCGAAGACAGGCACGGCCTTCAAGACAGCGGAGGAAGTCTACAGGTCGACCAACATTGCGATTCCGGCTCTGAAGTCCCCCCTCCAAGATGCGGAGCCTCTTGCGAGAGTCTGGTGTTTGGCCGAATCCCAAGAGCTTCGAGCCCAGGTCCACCTTTATCCAGACTCGCGCCGCCTCTCAAATTGGTTCAGGAAGCTCGAACCATCGCTCCAGGTCAAGATTCGCACTTCAGGGGTCGTGATCAAGCAGAAGAGCAAGGTCGACCCTCGGCTGGGATCGCACTACACACTCCCCGCTGAGGTGGTCACCGAGCATGACATCGACGCCGCTGAAAAGGCTGGTGGGTTCGCCATGACGGGGACCAAGCGAGGAGCCAAGATCCCGGTCAGATACGACGCCGCCGGTTTCGCTGAGCTCTGCGGATGGTACGTTGCCGAAGGGTCCCCGTACACCACCCTGCCGAAGGTCTATGAATCTGGGCATGTGCGCGGGATGAGCAGAGGCGTCACCGTCACACAGAGCTATGGCAGGGGCAACCGAAACGGCGTTCTCTACAGAGCCGACATCTCGAAGCTTCTGAAGTCTCTCTCCCTCCGCCCCTCGACAGGTTCGGGTGACTCGAAATACTTCAAGGTTGCAAGCAGCGTGTTGCACCGCTGGATGTCGAAGAACTGCTATGCTGGTGGCTCGGAGCCGCACGGCGCGGCCACGAAGAAGATCCCCCAGTTTGTCTTCGCGTCGAAGGACACCATGCAAGCTTTCCTGGATGCGGCCTACAGAGGGGATGGGACCTCCAGGCAGGTCCTCTACACCACCAAGAGCAAGTGGTTAGCCGAAGGGCTCGTTGTGCTGCTGACCTGTCTAGGCTCCAAGACCAGGATGGCGTGGGACGATGGCGTTTACAGAATTCACTTCGCCAATACAAGCGTGAAACTGACGTTCTCCGCGAAGGAAGTGCACAGACATGTCTCAAGAGAGGGCTACAGCGGCAAGGTCTACTGCATTACAACCGCCAAGAACCACACGGTGTTCGCGGGAAGGAACGGGAGGTTCGTTCCCGTCGGCCAATCGTACGGCGTCTTAGGATTCGAGACCTTCGCGTTCTACTGCCTCCCCGTGGCGGAAGCGACCGCCGCCCTCGGCCGGGACGCGATCATCAGGACGATCGCGAAGAGCAGAGAGCTCGGGGTCGAAGTCCTCTACACCGACACAGACAGCCTCTTCCTGCGCAGCCCCACGAGGGAACAGGTCGCCGGCGTGACCCGCTGGGCGGACACCGAGCTCGGAGTGGAACTCGACCTCGACAAGCTCTACCGGTACGTGGCCTTCAGCAGCAGGAAGAAGAACTACTTCGGAGTCCTCCCAGACGGGACCGCAGACATCCGCGGTTTGACGGGAAAGAAGAGCCAGACCCCCGACTACCTGAAGAAGGTGTTCTACCAGACCCTGGACATACTGAGCTCCGTAAAGAACCCGGCTGACTTCGAGAGCGCCCGTGCGAACATCAAAGGACTCCTGACCCAGATGATATCCGACCTGAAGGGGAAGAAGGTCCCGGTCCAGGACCTGGCGTTCACCGTGCTCATGGGGAAGCCGACGGACAACTACAAGGGGACGACCCCCCAGCACGTGAGGGCGGCGAAGCAGCTGGAGGAGAAGGGGGAGGAGATCAAGGCGGGGGAGATAATCGCCTACGTGAAGACGAAGAACCCGCCCTACGTGAAGCCGGCGAAGATGGCGAGGCCCGACGAGGTGGACGCGGACAAGTACATCGAGTACGCCCACTCCATGTTCGACCAGCTCCTCGACGCCCTGGACTTCTCGTTCGACGAGATAATGGGCGCCACGACACTGGACCTCTTCTGGGGCGCATAGGGAGAGCCGGCTCCCGCGGCTAGACGTCCAGCTTCCTTTCCAGGCGCGCCTTCGCCGAGTAGTTCAGGATCGGCCCGGCGGAGAGTGTGCTGTTGCCGAACACCGTCATGACCCCTTCGGGGGTCTTGAGCCAGGTCGTCCTCATGGAGAGCTTCACCACCTGGCCCCTCACCCCTCCCGGTCCGCCGTACTGGATGTCGTCCCCCAGGCGG
>JAKAPN010000032.1 GCA_021822995.1 archaeon | reverse complement strand
AAAGAAGCAAAGACGAGAGGGCCTTAGAGCACTTTCTTGCGGAGATAGGGCCTTCCGCAGCCGTCGACAGGTTCCTGGGAGGGTATGGGAACGTCCGGACCCGTTGCTCTTACGCGGGGCACCTGGTCCAGTATCTCCGCTGGTTGAAATCGAAGGGGGTCGAGACGAACCCGGACGCCCTGGTCCAGGACAACCTGAAAGCCGTCTTCGAGTCGGCCCCCACGGACGTAACGGCAAAGCGGAGGCACACCGACCTCCTGGGTGAATACGTCAACAAGCGCCTTATCGAAAGAGACGCCGGGGATTCCACCCGGAAGGTCGCGGCAGCCGCCATCAGGGGATTCTATGAGGCCAACGATGCGGCCCTCTTCGGCCATTGGAGGATCGCGGAGCAACCGCCTCAAGCGCCGCCTGCCCCTCTCTGCGTCGAGGACATTCGTAAGGTCCTCCAGGCCGTGCCCGTGCGACCGAGGACCCCGCTCCTCGTTTCCTGGCAGAGCTCGATCGAGATCAACCGCGTGCTGGGCATGGATTGGTCTTTCGCCCTGCACAAAGAGGCGCCCGTGAAGGTCGAGCTCCAGGGCCGGAAGTCGCACCGGAAGGGGTATGCGACCTTCATCGGCGCAGAGAGCGTCGAGCACCTTCGGCTTTCCCCGACCATGCCTGAATACACCACCGTAAGGATGCACCTCCGGGAAGCCGCCCGGAGGTTGGGGGCCGCCGGCCTTTTGAAGAATCCCGACCTTCGAAGCTGGCACCCTCACGCGCTGAGACATTCGTTCTCGACAGAGTGCAAGCACGCCAAAGTGGACAACGAGATCAGAGAGTACTTCGAGGGGCACGTTTCAGGGGTGAAGTTCGTTTACCAACATCCTGAGCTTCACGAACAGGACTTTGTGAAAGAGTATCGGAAAATCGAGCCTTTCGTCAGCATCAGCCCGGACAGGGCCGCCATAGAAGGCGAGTACGCAGAGAGGGAGAAATCGCTGCTCAGTCGGGTCGAGAGGGCCGAGGCGCTTCTTTCTGAGCTGAAGTCAGAGCTCGGCGTATCGAGGCAAGCTCCGCCTCAATCGCAGCGATCAGGGCCTTAACTTTCTCTTCGTCCATGGGCTAACTCGCTAACCTTCAAGCTGGGGTGCAGCAAGCACAACCGTGCAAGGACGTTCTCGGTCAGCTGGCCTCTGGCCAGCTTAGACGACACCATTTCGGGATATCTCGCTTTGAACTCGGCCACTTCTTTCAGGACCAGGCGTCCCGCCTCTTCGGCGATCTCCGGCCTAGAGCCTCCGTCCAGCGCGTTCGCGACGTCCGACCTTATCGCGTCAACCAGGGGAGTCTCTATCTGCCTGTCCATCTTTCTCTTCAAAACGAATCCCTGATTTGAAAAACCGTAAGCCTTTGCCACTTCTCTATAATCGGTCACGGACCCGAGCATCGAGCCGGGGTGAAGGCTGTTAGTCGGGTGCTGGGAGTCTGGCATGATATCGACCGGAAGGACCGGCTCGAAGGGCTCGAAGCCGCAACCCTCACACGCGCCCCCGACCAGCAAAGGACGGAAGCACTCGGGACAGACTTTCGATAGGTCCCTGTGCCTGAGCAACCAAAGGGCTTCTTTGAGGTTGCCCAGCTTGATTCCTAGCATCTGAGCTGCGGTCTTTTGCTGGGCGCTAGGGTGACTCCAGTAGAACTGAAAGACGCGGTGCAGCCTATGAGCCCCACAACGGCAATCGTGCCCATTGTATAGCGGACTGGCATACTCTAGGGTCATTTGCTACCCCTCAGGAGCCACGCGAACCCGAAGCTGGCGGCGTTGCCGATGATGAAAGAAGAAATCAAAGTCCCGTACACTATGTTAAGGATCGAGCCCCTGTCGGTGAAGGTGACTCCCCAGAGGAGGATAGGGGCGTACGCGGTCGTGCGCCCGTCGCTCAGATAGCTGTCAAAGAACCAGAGGGCGGAGACGAAGAGCGCCAGGGCCATGAGAACCAGGACGAAAAGGACCAGGCCGCCGGCCAAGCGTGTACGCGGGCTCATGGATTTGCCTCCCTTAAGTCGTCGGCAGGGTGTGCAGATTGTGCAGGCTGTGTGGCCGAGAGACTTTCCTGCATAGGCTGCACCGGTTGCATACTCTTCGGCTCAGATAAGGGGGGCTCGGCGTCTCCGTTCTCCTTTTCCCAATCGGACTCCCCCAGAAGCTCCAGGCCGTCCACGGCCCACATCCTCTTACCGGCGACCGTCCGCTGGCTCTTCCCGAACTGCCCGAACTGAGGCAGTTTCTCAAAGAACGCCTGGCGGTTCTTGGTGACCAGGGTCCTCTTTCGGCAGTATGCACAGTAGGCCCCATAGAGATCGTCTCTGGTCACAAACTGTGATCCCTCTTTCTTGGTGCAGCCGTTGAGAAACGCCCTTATCGTGTCGCTCCGCCGGATGTAGTCGGCCTTTACGTCGGCCGTCGAGCGTGTCCCGCTGAAGTGCCAGCCCGTTTCCCTTAGCCGTTTGAGTCCTTCGAGCGCCCAATTCAGGAATCCAGACAGCTCTTCCGGCGTGGTCAGCTTCGATAGAAGGTCTTTGTCTGCTTTGTCTCCCTGGAATGTGTTAGGGAACTGGACAATCCAAATCCGCCTGAAAAATGCGTCCGTGTCTTCCCAGACTTCGGGGACCACGTTGGCGCTGAAGGTCAGCTTCGCATGGTTGGTGAAATTGAAGGGCTGCCCGAACTTCTTTTCGGCGGTTATCATGTCCCCGCCCGTGAGGGCTTTGAAGGTCCCGACCTGTTTCAACGCCTCATCGCTCAGGTCCGGGTAAAGGTTGGCGAGCTTCCCGAAGAGGGTTGACTTTGCGAAGGTGTTTCGCTCGAATGCTTGAAGGGCGATAGCGGCTATGTTCTTGGGTCCCAGGAACGCCCGGAAGACCCCGATCAGGGTGCTCTTCCCGTTCGCCCCGTCCCCGACGAAGAGGGCGGCCACGGCTGCCGGATATCCCCTCCAAAGGTGATAGCCCGCCCACTCCTGCATGAAGGGGATATCTTCGAGGTAAAGGACCTCGGAGAGAAACTTCTTGATCGCCGGACAGTCGGCGGCAGAGTCGAATCTGACCGGCAGCTTTGACAGAGCGTAGAAGTCCGGCGTGTGCTCTTTCAGCTCGAAGGTCTGCACGTCTAGAAGGCCATTCTCCAGCACCTGAATCGGGGTCGGCTCCGTGAATCTCTCTGCCGGGACATAGGTTGACCGCTTCACATTGCCGAGAACTTCGTTGACTAGACTGTTTCCCAGGTCCTCGGGACTGGCGATCTGCTGAACCTCCGACTTTACGACGAATTCGCCCCCAGGTTCGTACACGCCATCCTGGTAGTGAAAGACCTCTTCGGAGCCGTTGAGAGTCACGAAGGCGTGGCGCGACATGATATCCTCCGCTTCCGCGTGAGCGAGCTCACGGAGATTCGTCTTGGTCGGACGCTCTCGAAGGATATCGCTCATTTCTTCGTCTCCCGCGCGAATCGGAAGAGGGTCGGTTCCGTCATGCTAGCGGTGAAGTGGTGATTCTCGCCTTTGATCCCACCCTTCGCAGCTCGGACAGACTCAACGAGATTCGCCGGAGCGTCCCGCCAGTAATCGCACTTCTTGGAGGCGGCCTCTTTCCACGGGCCGGCTTCGAGTCTCGCCTCCAGGTCCGGCTCTCCGGCTGTCGATTCCGCGAGCCTGGCAACGGCTAGGGCCTCGGTTAGTTCTTTCACCCTGGCGGCTGCCCTCTTCTCGCTATCCTGGGCCTCTGCTAGATGTGCCTCAATCCTAATTAGGTCAGGGTCAGTCATTTCGCTGGCCCCTGGAGGCTCCGAAGTCGGCCAGGCGTGGAACCCAATGGCTCGGCGTAAGCTCTGACTAGCTCGGCCAATCGTTCCCCGGCTGCTCTTTCCCCTCCGCTCGGTCCGGTCCTGAATTTCGTCTCGAAGACTAAAAGGTGGTCGGCTAGCGCCCAGGCGTAGATCCTGAAGGTGCTGATGAGCTCTCTCTTGTCGGGACTGAGTACGGACCAGGTGTTATGATGAATCGGCTTACTTCTATCTAGCTTCCGTGTGAACTCTTCGAAGTCTAGGACCGTTTCGACAAACGTGGTTTTGCTTATTGCTGATCACCTGGCCGGGAAGCTGGGGGGTCGGTGTAGGTGGGGGGCGAGCTGCGAGGAGCCTCGCCTCCTTCTTTGTTAAGCGACTTCTCAATCAAACGTTGAACAAAATGGCTTCGTGATTCGTAACCGCGCTGAACGTCGATTTTTTCAATGAGAGTACGCTCCAGAGATAGCGCGACGGTTCGCACAGTCACTTTCTATCAACCTCCACAAGCCTTATGTATTGTCCCTCATATGGAGTTTGGGGACAATGCCGGCTCCAAAAATTGACGAAAAGAAGCGACTCCTGGCTGAAATTAGGCGCCAACCAGGGACTTTCGGCGAACTTGAACAGCGGACGTCAATCAGCCATAAGAATCTAGTGCGGTGGCTTCACGAGTACGGCCCTAAAGGCCTGAACCTAGTGGCTAAGGACGAGGCTACCGGGAAATGGCTAGCCTCCGATGCGGGCATACCTCAATATACAAAGGACGAGTACGACGTTGCCCTAAACCATTCGACGATTCTGTTGGATGTCATCTCTCTAAAGGATCTTCTAAGACAGAATCGTAATGTCCTTCCATATGCTGCCATGGAAGAGCGCCCTCCGGCGGACCCCCAAGAATTAGAGCTATTTCGTAGTCACTTGGAAAGCGGCTATGCCAACGAATGGTCCGCTATTCAAAAGTTGAGGGGATGGGAAGTGAAATATGAATCAAAATCTCGCCCGGATTCAGAAGTTGGGCGAATCTACGAGACCCCATTTTTCGACCGACTAAGACAACCGTACACATATTCGCCACAACCGCACACATATTCGCCGATACCCAGCCGGAAGGGGATTCCAAGGCCTGTTACCGGCGAGACACTCCGGGGACCGGCCTTCAAGCTCGTGAAGATTGACCCCGGCGAAAAGCTCAGGAAGATTGTGGGCGCCAAAGGGTTCCGGGAGATGATTGATACCTACAATAGAGCCTTTGGTGAAATAGAGGCCATTAGAAAGAGTGTAGAGCACGGCAGCCCTTTGAGGGGAACGTGTCAAGCCTGCCCTAAGAATAACGTCCGGATAACCTAGTGCCCGGACTCTGACGCCCGGTCTGAACCCCGGTTAGAATGAACGAACGACCCGCGAGTTCCTAAGATTCTATCTCGTCATGGTTTCCCCGGGGCTGATAATCGGATTCCTGCTGTCCATCTAGTGCTGGTCTCTGTAAACTTCCGCGTGAGAGCACGTCCTGAGAAACAGGATCTCCCTGGCCCGGGGGTCCACCGCATATAGGATCCTGCTAGAGCTGCCGAGCTCGTATGCGAACGTCCCTCTAAGCTGCCCGTGCTTGGGGACCCCGAACCTCCTCGGGTCCTCGGACGCCGAAAGGACATGGATCGCCTCAAGAACCCGCCCCTTCATCCTCTCGTCTTTCTTCTTGTACCCCCGCTTGAAAGTCGGCGTCAGGACGATGCTCCAGGTCAATCTATGCCGAGTCTAGCCACTTCGCCGCGTCCTGCACTCTGTCGAATCTTCTAGCTTTGCCCGCCCCGATCTCCTTCCGGCTCGCCCTGGCCTCCTCGACCTCGGCCTCGGTGAGCGGGGGCGAACGGTCTTGTTTAGTCTCGACAGCCCTGGCCATGACTGGCGGTTTCGTCCCTGCCCTTCTTAATAATCTAGTGCCCAAACTCTGACGCCCCAAAAGTGCCTTACTACGAAATGTTCGGTTTTGTAATATGTGAAGCACTTTCAACCTCTAGAGCGTTGCGGATGCGGGGCCTATCGGTATCTGGCTGCCCGCGAGCTCGGGAAGTCTTACGAAATCGTCCTGATCCATCAGACGGCGGACGGGACCAGGAAATATCTCAAAGTCGCGGGCTTCCCCAAGACCACGCTTGATTTCCACGAAGCGCGAAACAAAGGAGTACGGGATGGGGCCTCTTTGGTCATGGCCCTCCTTCAAACTAGGTCGGACCTAGAGAGAGTTATCGCAATCGCCCGGACCCGTGCCAAAGGAGCTAATCCAGCTTGAGCACGAAGCGTAACCTAAGAGGGCTATTGGCGGACGACGACCCCACGCTTACGGCTAGTCCTTTTTCGGTCGAAAACCCCCGCCCTCCAGGCCGAGAAATGCCCAGATGAACCTCATCCTGGCCGTCGTCGTATTCGCCCTCTTGGGGGCCGCCCTCCAAACCGTGATAATGGCCCTTAAAGAACGCCGGGACTTCGATAGATTCCTCCGCCGGCACGGGTTGAACCGAAACGAGGCGGCAGAGCTCTGCCGGTGATCCAGGTCTGCGGCTGCGGGGAAACCCTGCGGGTCCTGACGTCCGCCGGACCAAGGAACCTCGGGGCCGAGCCCCTGGGGGCCTGTCGGCGCTGCGGTCGGCTCCCGGACTTCACGAAATTCAGCCTGGACGTCCGCCCCGTCTGACGACGGCGCCCACGCTGCGAGAAATCGGTTAGACTTGCCATGAGCGAAGAGGGCGGCGGCCACTCCTGGACGTACTTGCTCTTGGCCGTGGCCGCCATCGGGGCCGCCGGGTTCGGCATGGCGATCGTCGGAGGGTTCGGGTCCATGAACGGAGGGGGGTCGACGCCCAGCTCGACGACGCCAGGCGAGAATCTAATCCTCGGCTATTCGACTTCCCTGAATTCCGTGACGTTCACTCTGTCAGGCGTCCCGGCGTCCGACTCCGTGTATATCGGTCCGCTGACCGGCCACGCTTACTGTACGGGAACCGGTGATGTAAGCTGCGTCGCCCCGATCACACAGGCGAACTTCCCGACTTGCCCTATTCAGGTCCAGGCCCGTGACTTGACTACCGGGGCCGTGTCTAACATCCTGTCCGTCAAAGCGAACTGCTGAGTCCCTGGTTAAGCTCACCAGGGGGGAATCCCCTTTAGATTCCCGTCTCCCCCTCTCTTGAAGATTTCAAGACTGACGTAAGAGAGCCCCTTCATCGTCCAGTATTGCAAAGTCGCTCGTTTCCTCCGGCCTTTTGGTCTTCTATACTCTCTTTGTCTCACTTACTGAGTGCGGGGAGCGGACAAAATTATTGCCCACACACACTTTGGTTATATCTGGCATGGCTAAGTTTGGAGAGAAGGTGGCAAAGGCCCAGGCGCTAGCAAAGGAACGAAAGGCCGTGACCCTTTCGGCCCTGGCCGTCGAGCTGGGGGTCAGCTTCTACTATGCCCGGACTATCGCAAAGGCGGCCGTGGACCTGGACAAGAGCCTCACCCTGGGCCAGCTCTGGCGCCCTGCGGAATCGGAGCAGGACCCCTGGACCCTCTATGATAAGGCATGGCTCGAGGCAGAGCAGGCCCGCCTCACGAAAGAAGAATAGCGCCAAACGAATCACCATACAGACCCTCGGCCCGACACCTTTGGGCCGTGCATCTGTTGGTAAATCGCCCACGCCAAGACGGCAAGCAGCACGACCGCGAAGACCGCCTGGCCCGCTATCGCCTGGCTCGATTCGCGTGAAGTAACGACATAATCATAGTACGCAACGAACAACATACCCGCCAGGAAGATGACAGCCACGACCGCGGCGGCGCCCTCCCATGTGAGCTCTTCCCAGTCCATCCTGTCAGTCTAAACCCGGTTTGGTATGTCAGAGGGGAATAGTTTGAGCGAAGGGCAGCCAACACCCGAGAAACCCACTTCAATCAGGGTGACGAAGGACACCCGGCGGAAGCTCCAGGCCCTGAAGAAAGAGCTCGGATTCAGGAACCTTTCAGCCCTCTTCAATTACACCATCCTAGAAATGACGAAAGGGCAGACTATCCCGCCGGCCGAATACTCGATAGTCTTCGAAAGGCTCGGGACCAAGCCGGTGATAGTGACCGGGGAGTCGGGGGCGGGGAAGACCACGGCGGTAAGGGACCTTCTCACCCGATGGGGCGGCCCCGTCTTCGTCCTGGACGTGACAGACGAATACAAAGAGCTGGAGAAGGCGGACCTGGGGGCTCTCTTCTCGCGGAAGTGGGATAGAGGGGGGCGATTCAGGTTCGTCTCTAACCCGAACGTCGAGGCTTCGAAGGGGGAGGCGTCCGCGATATTCGGGCACCTGAACTATCTCAAGAACGCGGGGGAGCTGAAACAATGGGTGATAGTGATAGAGGAGGGGCACCGGTTCGCCCAGGACGCGAACCTGAGAGCCCTTCTGATCGAGGGGCGGAAGTTTGCCCGGAAGGTTATCCTGGTGACGACAGACTGGCGGGTGTACGAAGGGATCGCCAGGGTCTTCAAGCCGAGGCCCTGGGAGTCGGAAATCCAGTCAGGCAATGCAACCAACTAAGCTGCGCCTTAGCGAAAAAGGGGCAAAGGTTAGGTTATATCATGCGCTTGTATACGCTTCGCTTGTCTGAGCGCCTGGACGGCCCTTGCGCGCTTCGCCCCGGCCTCAGGGTGAGTGATTCACCCACGCGGGACCCTACGGAGAAGCCGCGGCCGGCTTCTGCCCCTCCGCCCCGAGCCCCTTGACCGCGGTGTAGCTCCTTTCGATGAAGGTGAACGCTGCCACCGCCACTACCAGAAGCAGCCC
>JAKAPN010000031.1 GCA_021822995.1 archaeon | reverse complement strand
AGGGGGGACGTGGTCGCGATACTCGACGCGGGTGCCTACGGTACTTCGATGTCGAGCACGTACAACATGCGCGCCCTCCCCAGGACGGCGGTCGTGTCCCGCGGGAAGACCAGGCTCGTCCCGGTCTCCTAGACCTTGCCGGCGACGCTGAAGTGGGCGACGCTGGGCTCGAGCTCTGCCAGGTACTCGCTGTCCCTCTTGTAGTACTTCGCCTTCTTCACGTCCTCCCCGGCGAAACCCTTGATGGACTCCTCCGAGTCCCAGAGTGACACCAGCAGGAACTCGGTGTTGTCTCCGACGTCCCTGGTGAAGAGGTACGCACCCCGATTGCCCTTCGTGGACTTCAGGTCTTTCATCCCCGTCCCACCAACGTATCTGATGAACTCGTCGCGCTTGACCCTGGGGGTGACTCCGTGCCAGACCCGTGCGACCTTCGGCTCATCGCCTCCGGCCGACTCCGCGCTGAACGAACCTCGCTTCGCCATGCTCAGGGTCCGAGGGTGAAACCCCTGACATATAGTTTGCACTGAGATGCCGTGTGACTGCGTCCGCAGGCTCCGCTGGGATTTCGATATAACAGAAGGGGAGTCCTAGGCTGTTGGGCCTAGGACATTATCTATCGAAGTTAGGTTTGAACCGGTTGATAGAATATCTGGTTGTACCAGTACCCTACGAACGGGTTGTTTACGAAGCCTTGCACATATGGCTGGATGAAGAAGTAGTAGGTTGGTGAGTTGGGGAACGGTGCGAACAGGCCGTTCTGAACGACCATGTTCTCGAGCGTAGAGGCGCAAGTCTGCACCGCGCTGCCGGTGGCGAAGTCACAAGCTGCGACTTCAGCCTCGACCGTTGAGTTGGTGAACCAACCGTTGTATGGTGAAGGCAGGAGGAGTGGCTCGTACATTGCAAGGAACGGGTCTGCGTAGTCCGGTCCCCAGCCGAGTATCTCTACCTGCGGGAAGGTCTGTGGCGATGAAGTTAGGATGTTGCTCTCTGCTGAAGTGATGCCGTACGGCACAGCGCCGATACCGAAGATGGCTAGGTTCTGCTGGATACCCTGCAGCTGTCCCTTTAGCTCAGTGAGCAGCGGGACAGTGTAGTAGAGCTTCAGCGGAGCCAGCTGCTGCCCGTTCGGGTTGCCGATCACAGTACCTGCTGCGACCGAGGTCCCGTTGGACAGGGTGAAGGCGCTAGGCACCACCGTGTAGAAGTTACCCTGCATACCAGCGTCCTGGAAGTACTGCATCGCCAGGGCGGTGTTGGTAGTTGCAGTGGGCAGGTTGTTCGGGTTGTACAGCGACCCGAATGCAGGCGTCAGGGCGCCTACGAAGTAGGCTCCATATGCCTGGCCGTTGTAGTAGTTGGGTGCCATCAACTCGGTGTAGTTGATCGCATACTCCCAACCCAACCTGAAGTCGGTGATGTTGGTTGGTGAAGTCCACGTGTTCATGAGGAACCATGACCCGAATGGGTATGCCCCTTCCGAGTGGTGGATCGACGTGAACGCGAAGGATGGCTGGTTGCCGTGGAACGCGTTGTACATCTGTCCGTACTCCTGGATGCTCTCAGTAGAGAGCTGCGCGTGGTTCGTCGCAAAGTCCTGGATCAGGGCAGTGTCCGACGGTGGCACGTTGTAGATGATGACTGGGATCTTCGCCGCGGCCGCGTCGGTCATGGAGCTGTTGCCCGTGATGCCCGCATTGCTGGCACCCCAGTAGTGGGGAGTCGCAACGAAGGTAACTGGCGCGAGCCCTGCACCGACAGACTGGATCATGTATGGCCCGGTTCCGATTGCACCATTGAGGTTGATGTACGAGTTCAGCGTGTTGGCGACGACTCCGCCGTGGGCGTCGACGAACGCCGGATCGACCACGTTCTGGCCGTCGAAGCCGCTCCAGAGCTCAAGGGAGAAGACTCCCAGAGGCCTGAAGTAGTTCGCGACGAACGAAGTGGCGTTTGGCGCTACGACCGCCTGGTTGGCGAAGGCCATGATGTTGGCCTGAGTCGAGTTTGATGGGTTGAAGTGCGAGAGCATCTGGCCAACCGCGCTGGCGGCCAGGTTGCAGCTTACGACGCTTTCGGCGTTGTAAGCGGTCCCGTTCTTGTACCCGCCGGTGACCGACTGCAAGGCGTCAGCCAGACCTGCTGGCAGACCGATGCCTGCATTGTTCCAGCAGAACGAGTCCGAGTATTCAGACCCGCCCGCCGTCAGGTTGTAGATGATCTGGTTCCAGTTGAAACCCGCGATGAAGCTCGGAGCGTTCATGAGCAGGTTCCTGACTATGGTGAACCAGACTGCATACGAGGTGAACTGGTCTCCGTTGGAGAACCAGACGCCCGACCTGATGTGGAACGAAGTGGTGGCACCGCCGTTCAGGTTGTAGTTGTAGCTGTCCGCGAGGACAGGCTGGAACACGTTACCCTGCGACCCGTTCAGCTCGACAAGGTTCTGGTAGACCGCGTTCAGCATTGCAGTGTCCTGCAGGTAGAACGCGTATTGCGGGTCAAGAGAGTCGTACGCGGCTCCCTGTGACTCGTCGACCAGCACGCTGGAGTTGGTCGGACCGTAGAGTGCTGACGTAGTGGTGGTGGTAGTGGTGGTCGTAGTCGTCGTGGTGGTGTTGTTGCTGCTACTGTTGGTCGTTGTCGTCGACGACGATGGCGTCGTCGGGACGAAGACGAAGTAAGCTGCGACTCCTGCTATGACGATGATTACGACGATGATTGCTACTGTAGCTGATGTGGAAATGGCTTCTCTTTGCTTAACGTTCATTCTCACTCGGCGAACCCCTCGAACTTTATTTAAGTATTGTTAGCACATGAGACGAGTTCTGTTGAAATATTTGCAAGTAGATGTTTTCGAGCTGTGGCCGAATGGATGACGCCCGCGGCTACCTGCCCTGGCGCATGCTCGCGTAGAGTATGATGTACCCTTCCTGGGTCGGCCTGTAATACCTCTCCCGGGTGCCGCTGGACGCGAACTCGACCAGCCCCGCCTTCCGGAGCTTGCCAAGTCCCCTGCTGATGTCGCTAAGGTGCTTGTTCTCGAGCGTCGCCAGCTCGGTGGGGGTCCTGGGCCTCATTACCAGATGATACAGCAACTTTAGCCGGAATGGACCCTGGATCGTAAAACCGTCGATCGCACCCAAGATGTGTCCACCAACATGCGCGCCTAATTTTAAAACCGTTTCGTTTCGTCTGTTTTCGGAGATTTTTCCCTCTGATCGGAGGCATCTGGGCGCTGCGCCGGCTTGGAAACGGCGGACAAAATTTCCTGTTAACAATCTATAAAAGGCGTGTAATGGACCTCGCCCTCAGCTAGGGAGAATTGGTTTCTCAGTTTCCCCTGTTTGTCGCAAGACGAGCCGTCAACGCAGTCATAACCATAGTCCTGATGGTTGCGCTCATATTCGTCATAGTCCATGTCGTCGCGCCGACGCCGGAGGACCTCGCACACTTCTACACGGGTCGCGGGTGCATTAGCCAGGCCTTCTGCCTCCAGCTCGCCCACAGGTACGGGCTCGACCTGCCGATCTACGTCCAGTTCTGGAACTACGTCACCGGGGTCTTCCAGGGGAACCTTGGCCTTGACACCATCTACAAGCTGCCGGAGCTCCAGGTCCTGCAGAGGTTCCTCCCCATCACGCTGGAGATGGTGGTTATCGGGAGCGTCCTCGGCGTGGTGTTGGGGATTTACACCGGGGCCATAGCCGCTTCGAACAGGAACACCAAGACCGACTACGGGATAAAGGGCCTCTACCTGATGACCTGGGCGGCCCCTCCGTTCCTCGCAGCCATAGTGTTCCAGCTGGTCCTAGCGTATTACCTGAACCTGCTTCCGAGCGCCAATATCGCCAGCCTGACCCTCATCCCTCCGCCTGTGGTCACCGGATTGCCGATGGTCGACGCCATACTCGCCCAGAACTGGACTTACCTCTACAGCTACCTACAGCACCTGGTCTTGCCTGCGATGACCATCGCGGTGATCAGCTTCGGGGGGATTACTAGGATCACCAGGGCGAGCATGATTGACGCCCTCGACAAGGACTACGTCAAGCTTGCGTACATGAAAGGGCTCCCCAAGCGCAAGGTGGTCTACGGCACCGCGTTCAGGAACGCGGTGATCCCGATAATCACGCTGATTGCCATCACGTTCGCGTTCGCGATCGGGGGCGCGCTCGTGGTGGAGTTCATCTTCAACTATCACGGCATCGGCTATTTCGCGCTGCAGGCGGTGTACGCCTTCGACTACCCTGCGGTCCTGGCGATAACCATCATCGTCGGGCTGTCCGTGATCATCGCCAACTTCATCGCCGACATACTGTACGGCATAATGGACCCAAGGGTGAGGCTGACCTAAGTTGAGACTCTGGAAGAGCCGGGTCGAGAAGATGGTGGATGCTGCGACCGCCCCGGTTTCGAACGAGGCCGAGGTCCCGCTGGGGGAGTCCAGCGGCGCGGGTTTCGTGTTCAGGTTCCTCAGGAAGGACAAGGCGGCGCTGGTCGGGATGGCAATCGGCGCGGTGTTCTTCGCCTTCGCGGCCATCGAGGGGATCCTTCAGATCGTGGGAGGCTACATTAGGCAGCAGTCACTGGGATGGATACTGCTGCCTTCGAACCCGCTTCAGGTAGACTTCCACTACTCCCTGTTCCCGCCCAGCCTAAGCAGCGTCGCGGCGATACTGGGGTTCGACTACGAAGGGAGGAGCATCCTTTCGGAGATACTCTACGCAGCGCCGCGGGACGCCGCGGCAGCTGTGATCGTGGTGTCGTCTGCGATTCTCATCGGGATGCTCACGGGGATCGCGGCCGGATACACCGGGGGATGGGCAGACGAGATACTGATGAGGGTGACCGACGCGTTCCTGGCCTTCCCAGCCATCTTCCTCGCCATAGCGCTGGCAATACTTCTCGGGAACGGATACACCGTGGTCCTCATCGCGCTCGTGGTGGTCTGGTGGCCACCTTACGCCAGGTTCTTCAGGGCCCAGACGCTCAGGGAGCGGAACAGAGGGTATGTCGAGGCGTCAAAGCTGAGCGGGATCAGCTCGGTCAGGATAATGTCGAGGCACATCTTCCCAAACACCATCGACCCTATCATCGCGATAGCGTCGCTGGACCTTGGGAACGTCATCCTTACTTACTCGACTCTGGCGTTCCTGGGCATCGGGCTGCAATTGAACGTCCCTGAGTGGGGGTCGATGACCTCGGACGGGCTCGCGTACGTCCCAGGCGCCTGGTGGTGGACACTCTTCCCTGCCCTCGCGATAATGCTGGTCGTAGTCTGCTTTTCGATCATAGGAGACAGGATCCAGGACTTGGTAGGTGGGAGGCTATCCTACTAACTTGCTCCTGGACGTCAAGGGACTGAAGGTCAACTACAAGACGATATACGGGAGGCTCGAGGCTGTCAGGAGCCTCGACTTCTCGCTCGACAAGGGAGAGAGCGTGGCGATAGTGGGCGAGAGCGGCTGCGGAAAGTCGACGCTCGGGCACTCGCTGGTGAGGCTTCTCCCCCCCAACGCCAGTACCGGCGGGAGCGTGGTCCTCGACGGCAGGGACCTCCTGAAGATGAAGGAAAGGGAGGTGAAGATGATCCGGGGGTCAGAAGTGTTCATGATATTCCAGGACCCGCTGAACAGCCTGAACCCGGTGAAGAGGGTCAGCGTCCAGCTGATGGAAGGGCTAGCCCTCAAGCAGAGGAGGGCCGGGAAGTCGTTCGACGAGAAAGCTACATACAAAGAGGTCGTCGATGGGCTGAGCTCGGTAAGGATGCCTGACCCGGAGGTCATAATGGAGAGGTACCCCCACCAGCTTTCCGGGGGCCAGATACAGAGGGTGGTGATAGCGATGGCGCTGCTCATGAAGCCGAAGCTCCTCATAGCCGACGAGCCGACGTCCGCCCTCGACGTGACCATCCAAGCGCAGGTGATCAAGCTGATCAACGAGCTGAAGAAGGAATACGGGATGGCGGTCCTCTTCATCACGCACGACATGGCCGTTGCGTATACGGTCGCGAACAGGTTCCTTGTGATGTACGCAGGGGAGCTCTCGGAGACCGGGCCCGTGGAGAAGGTCGTGGGGAAGCCGCTGCACCCGTACACCGTAGCGCTCGTGAACAGCATCCCGACGAAGTCCAGGGCGGAAGGCGACCTGGTAGCGATTCCGGGGTCTCCTCCGAACATGCTCGCGCCCCCGACCGGGTGCAGGTTCCATCCGAGGTGCCCCAAGGTGATGGACATATGCAGGAAAGAAAACCCAGGCTACACGACGACCGACGACAGGACGCTGAGGTGCCATCTCTATGGCTGAGCCAGTCTTCAAGACGCAGGGCCTCACGAAGTGGTTCGAGGCGAGCAAGCGGGGGTTCATCACATCCTTGATCTCAAGGGCGCCGCGGGTCTACGTGAAGGCTGTCGACGGCATCGACTTCGAGATATCGCCCGGAGAGGTCCTCGCGCTCGTAGGGGAGAGCGGGAGCGGGAAGACCACACTCGGAAGGATGCTCACCACGCTCGAGACCCCGACCGACGGCGAGATCTATTTCTTGGGGAAGAAGCTCAACAAGAAGCAGTGGAAGTCAGTGCGGCGTCAGGTTCAGATGGTGTTCCAGAACCCGACCGACAGCCTGGACCCGAGGATGCCCATCAAGGACATCGTCACGGAGCCGCTGGCGCGCTCGCACGCGAGCAAGAAGGACAAGCAGGCGCAGTTCGAGACGGCGCTGTCGCTCGTCGGGCTCGACGCGAAGACGTTCGCCCAGAGGAGGTCCAGGGACCTTTCCGGCGGACAGAGGCAGCGCGTGGCGGTGGCGAGGGCCATAGTCTCCAACCCGACCTTCATCGTCCTCGACGAGCCGACCTCGGCCCTTGACGCGTCGGTCCAGGCCCAGGTGCTCAACCTGCTCGCCAAGATCCACGACGAGCTGAAGCTGACGTACCTGTTCATCACCCACAACATAGCTGTGGCGCGGTTCATCTCAGACAGGGTGGCCGTCATGTACGCAGGGAAGGTGGTGGAGAAGGGGCCAACGGAGCTCGTGATCTCGAAGCCGAAGCACCCGTACACCCAGGCGCTCCTGAAGTCGGTCCCCACGATCCAGACCCACGACGTCGTCCCCCCCGCGGGAGAAGTCCCCAGCCTCGTCAACCTCCCGACCGGGTGCAGGTTCCATCCGAGGTGCCCATACGTGATGGACATCTGCAAGCAGAAGGAACCCGAGTTGAAGAAGACGGGGGACGTCGATGTGGCCTGCTACCTCTACTAGCCCACAGCAGCGGGACGAGAAGAGGCTCAGGTCGAACGTAAGCAAGTCCCTCATCAAGGGGACCCTGCTCGTGGCTGTGCTCGTCCCGTTCCTCCAGATCAACCCAAGGACGTACGCGGACTTCGCCATCTTCCTGGGCCTCTCCTACGCTTCCATCGGGGCCTACATGCTGTTCAAGGAGTCAACCGTGTACGCCCTCGGAGACACAGGGATCGTCATCCGGCGGCCGATGCGGAAGGAGAACTTCATCCCGTACGACAGCATCCAGGAGCTGAGCATCGCCCAGGGGATGCTGGCGAAGCGGTTCGGGTGCGGGAGCGTGTACGTCGCGCTGAAGAAGGGGAAGGGGAAGGGGACGCACACCTCGTCGATGGGGCAGGGGGTGTTCGTGCTCAAAGACGTCCCCGCGCCCGGGGACGTATACAGGGAGATCTCTGATATGACCTCGCCGTTCGCGGCCGCAGCCTGAGGCACCCCTCAGACGAGTTCGAGGCGCTCCCGGTGCGCGTCGACGCTGTCGAGGAAGTCCCTGAAGGCGAATATCGGGACGATGGCACCGCCGTTCACGAACCTGGCCCCCTGGTCCGTCAGAGTGAGGATTACCGCGGCGATCGGGCCTATCACGTCGAGGGTGTCGTGGAGGCGCCTCGCCCTCGCCTTCTGGGAGTCCACCAGCGTCCCGAGGGCTGAATAGCCCGAAGACCGCGACCAGTGCTTGCAGTCAACCGCGAGGGAGATCCCGCCCGAGACCCCCAGCACGTCCACCTGGGCCCTGGGCTTCTTCAGGTAGATGTCCTCCCTGACGAGGTACCCCTTCGCCCTGAGCATCTTCGAGCAGAATCCCTCGAAGTCTTTCCAGGAGAGGATCTTGGAGACCGTCTCCGGGGAGTCGCCCGTCGCGCAGAGCGCCAGTCCGGCGAGCTGCTCGTCAAGAGGGTCGACCCACATCAGGCCCAGCCTGTCCGCGACCCCCTGGACCGCGGCGCTCGCAAGCTCCGAGGAGCCAGTCCGCTTCTGGAGGCGCTGGAAGAGAGCACCGGCCATGCGCGGGTGCCCTCGGGTTCGGGATATGAACCTGAGCCGGGAAAAGGGGGGCGAGACCAGGGGTGGCGCGAAAGCGTCAGGAGGGCTCAGGGGCGGCGGGGTGGGGCCGGCCCTTCGAGTAAGCGGTGTACAGGTACCAGCCGTTCAATATCACGATCGCGACCCCGAGTACCTGGATCCAGTCGAGGGTCGGCGGGCTGGCCAGCGTGGCTCCGCCCGCGGACATCGTGAATATCTGAGTGAAGAGCGAGTAGCTGAAGGAGACAGAGTAGCCGGAGGTGTGGCCGTGCGGGGTCATGGCGTATGCCGTGCGCCACGCCATGTCCGAGCTGACGTAGAAGAGCGCCACGAGCAGGAGCGCGTCTAACA
>JAKAPN010000030.1 GCA_021822995.1 archaeon | reverse complement strand
AGCGGCGGTGTACTCCGCTGAGGTGGCCCTGTCGATGGCCGAGTCGAGGGGAAGACGGGTGACCCAGAGGGAGATGGCTGACTGCGCGGGGACGTCGGAGTACACCATCAGGGAACTGTTCACTAACAGCGTCCCTTTTATTAAATAGTCGGGACGTATTCCTATGCCACAGGACCCTTCGCTGGAGACGTCCCGCGCCTGGAGGTCCTTCCGGATGGGCGTGAAGGCAGAGAAGACGTGGACGCTCTATTCCCGCGACTTCGCGAAGTTCCTCGAGGCCCTGAAGATGGGGCCTGACGAGCTCGCCGCTAAGGCCCAGGCCGACCGGAAGTGGTTCGAGCAGCAGGCTGTGGATTTCCTCTGGGGGTTCCGCCAGAAGGCAGAGGCCAGGGAGATCTCCATGAGCCGGGTATGGAACTACCTTCGAGGGATGAAGTGCTTCTGCGAGATGAACGATGTCCTGGTCAACTGGCGGAAGATAGAGAGAACCCTGCCGGCGGCGCGCAAGCACGGGGAGGACCGTCCCTATACCAGGGAGGAGCTCCTGAAGCTGCTGAAGGCCCCTGACCCCAGGGTCCATGTCATGGTCCTTTTCGGCGCGTCCTCAGGGATAAGGTTCGGCGCGTGGTCTTGGATGAAGTGGAAGCACGTCCAGCCGGTCGAGAGGTCCGGGAAGGTGGTCGCCGCGAAGCTGACCGTCTACGCGGGGGAGCCGGAGGAGTACATTGCATTCGTCACCCCCGAGGCTTACAGGGCTGCGAAGTCGTATATGGACTTCAGGGATGTCCACGGGGAGCCGATCGGGCCCGAGAGCCCGCTCCTCAGGAACCGGTTCCTGGTCTCGGTCAGGGAGGCGACGGTCGAAGAGACTCAGAGGCAGAAGGCGAAGTACGACCCGGCGCTGGACCAGAAGGGGACCCCCCACCGGCTAGCCAGGGACGTCCGGCCCCTGGACTTGAACGCCGCGAGGCACGTCCTGATTCGGGCGGCATGGAGGGCAGGGCTCAGGCTGGACCCCAAGAAGCGACATGATACGCAGATCACCCACGGGTTCCGCAAGTACTTCAAGACGCACGCGGAGCAGGTGATGAAGCCGGCCAACGTCGAGATATGCATGGGGCACTCCCTGGGGGTCAGCGACTCGTACTACAAAGTCACGTGGGAGCAGCTCCTGGAGGACTACCTGAAGGCGGTCCCCGGCCTGACGGTCGACCCGAGGGAGCCGGAGGCCCAGCCTGACGGGCTGGAGAGGGAGAAAAGGCTCGACGAGCAGCTAGAGGCGAAGGACAGGGAGATCCAGCGGCTTTCGACGGTGATGCAGACGGTCCTTCGTGACGTCGCGGAGCTCCGCTCGAAGCTGGTCCAGGCCGAGGAGACGCTAGGGCCTGACGACGGGGGCGAGCTGGTCCCAGGCGGACGAATCGGCGCTGAGGACCAATAGCTTCCCAAGATACTTGCGCGACTCCAGAATCAGGTCCTTCAGGTTCGGGTCCTTCGCGAAGCGGTGGGCCTCCTCTATGATCACGAGCCACTTCGAGAGCTCGGGGCCCCTGGACCTGGCCAGGTCCCGGAAGAGGTAACTCCCCTGGATCTCTGAATATGCGGCGTCCGGGTCCGCCAGGATGCGGACCCTCCCTCCCCGAGCGAACGGGACATCCCTGGCGTCCTTCACCGCTGGGAGCTCGGCGTACTCGTTACCGACGTCGAAGACCAGGGCGGGGCCCTCCCACTTCGCCAGGACGGCCTTGGCCAGCGTTGTCTTCCCTGAGCCTGAAGGCCCGGCTACTATGAACGGACGCGTGTCCCTGAGGAGGAGCTCGGGGGTCCCCTTCTGCGAGGCGGATCCGTCGTGCTCCAGGGCCAGGGCGTTGAGGAGCGCCCCGAAGCTCGGATAGCCTAGGTCCCCCTTCAACTTCGCGAGTCGTTGATAGACAGGATCAGGGGTCCAAAGGAGGTGGTTCCTAGGCATATAGGGCGCATTAAGGTGCGGTGGTATATCTGCGGCGCTTACAGACGAAACGTCTTGTTAAACCGTTGGGTCCGATGGTTATACCTCATACCACACCGTTAAATTCAGACTACCGCTAGTGTAGCGTAGCGATGACCGCAACAATCTTAGAACGGAGCTGTCCGTTTTGCCACAAAGTCATCTTCTCGCTCTACCCAGCACAGATGGAGATCAACTTCGGCCTTCACGTCTCACACTGTAAGAAACGGCCCCCCGCCGGTGCAACGGCAGGGAGCCCAGGTGCCGCACCGTCCCCCGATAGTACAGGAGAGGCCAGCCACTCGTGAGCCTACGAACTTCCGACTTAAGGATGACGCTCCGCGACTGCAAGGAAATCTGTGACGCGATAATCGAGAAAGCTGGGGGAGGAGGCCCCCCCAGCCCCGGCAGTGCGGCCCACGTCCCATCAAAGGAGGCGAACCGTTGACCTCTGAAGGAAGCCCCTCGCATTTAACAGACGCTGCTACGGGACCCTTCGTCTGTCTCTGTGGCTTTCAGACTGATCGCGGGGACCTGTTCGAGGTCCACGTCGCCGGAGTCCACCTGAGCAGCAGATACGAAGCCTGGAGGATCCCCGCGGAGGAGTTCCGAGATGCCACGTGGCAACCTCCGTCGACAGAACCGGACTGCCCAGTCTGCCGAGAGCTGCGGCGCCTCGCCGGCTTGGGCGAAAGGTACCAGGACTGGAGGTTCGCCAGAAGTCAGAGGTCCAAGCTAGAGAAGCACCGGCAGGAAGCTCACTCTTGATGCAGAGGCCGGCGCCCGAGAGCGACTCCGACCTTAGGAGACAGAGGGCGAAGGAACTGTCGACCGAAATCATGGAGCGACATGACTTTCTCACGCTCATGGAATCAAAGGAGATGCATGTCCGACTGAATGGGGTGTACAGAGTCGGCCTCGCCGAGTCGCTGATCGAGAGCGAGGTCGAAATGTTCGAGCCCAGCGAGTCCAACAATTTCTCCCATGAAGTCATCGGGCACGTGAGACGCTCCTCATTCGTCCCAGACGATACGTTCGACAGAGACCTGGACATCGTCAACCTGAAGAATGGGCTTTACCATCTGAGCTCCGGAAAGACCACTGCCCACAACCCGACCTATCCGAGTCGCGTCCAGCTCCCCGTCGAGTCCAACCCGAAGGCGACCTGTCCGAATGTAATGAGGTTCCTGAAAGAAGTCCTGCCGCCCGACTCGCTCCTCAACGTTCTGGAGGATGCAGCCACGACTCTGATTCGTGACGCCCGCTTTCAGAAGGCGTTCATGTACCTGGGCGCGGGTGACAATGGAAAGTCCGTCTGGCTCGGAGTGCTCGCCCGGCTCCTGGGGGTCGACAACGTGAGCACCCAATCGATCCACGACTTGGGTATGTCCCGCTTCGGGGCGGGGAACATAGAGGGGAAGCTGGCAGTGATCTATCCTGACATCGCGTCCAACGAGATAACCCTCACGGGGAAACTGAAGGCAATCATCGCCGGGGACCGGATCTTTGTCGAAAAGAAAGGGCTCCAGGGGCATGACATCACCCCCTTCTGTAAGTGCTTTTTCTCGGCGAACGCCCTCCCAATAGTTGCTGACGACACGGACGCCTGGTTCAGACGATGGAGGATAACTAATTGGGATTTCACGGTCCCCGAGGAGAGCAGGAATCCGAACCTTCTAGAGGAGCTCACGACCCCCGAGGAACTCTCAGGGCTGTTCAACATCCTGGCTGCCCTGGCCCGGCGACTGATCGCTAAAGGCGCTTTCACCTATGAGGCGACGGTGAAACAGAAGCGGGCCGAATGGGGCAACCGGTCGAACGTTCTGCGGGCGTTCATATCGAAGTGCCTCAACGTCGGGGACGCGCTAGCCTCCCCAAGTTCGGAGGTCTACACAGCTTATGTTGCGTTCTGTCAGTCGGAGAACTTCACCGCCAAGAAACAGACCGGGTTCATGGAGGAACTGAAGTCCCTGATTCCGGTCCACTCGCAACAAGCCCGGATAAACGGACGCGGCGCAAAAGTGCTGGTGGGGGCAGAGTTGAAACCGGAGTTTGTTTCGAGTGTTTCGAGTGTTTCGGGTTATATTACCCTCATAACTCCAGACTCTGTTAATGGGGGGGATAAGGATACTCGAAACGTCGAAACACCCGAAACAAGAGGGCCACTTTGAGCCGGGTCCTGGGCCTCGAGGACCCTCCGACCAGGCCCATCCGCAAGCTCGTCACCGAAGAGCTCCTTAGCGAGATCGCAGGGATCACCACCCCGGCCCTTCGGGAGCTGGTACGCAAGCTCCGGGGCCTCGACGAGGCAGCGCAAGCAGACCTGCTCCTCGAGGCGGTCGAAAAGAAGACCGAGGCCGGGGACATCGAAGGGGCCCGACGTCTGATGAGGGCCTTCGCTTGCCTCTTCCCGAAATACGCGCAGGGGGACCAACGATGACGAAGCAGGGAGAGATCCTCGGAAGGACGGCGGAGCTGCAGGCGGAGTACGACGCGCTCGCCCTGGCGCAGAAGCGCCTGCTCGAGCTGATGAAGCAGATCAACGCCCGCCAGATCGAGCTCCTCCCCGCCGAGGAGCGTGAGAGGCTGGGGACGCGTCTCCTCGAGGCCCACAAGGGGCAGACCTCGAACTTTGCAGCCGAGACCCTGATGAAGGACCTGAAAGGCTGGCGGCCGATGCGACGTCAGGTCGGCGACGTCATCTACTTCGCGGGAGACAAGTACATCCCTGCGTCGTCCCTTCCCTTCAGGGTCAGGTGGCTCCTGGCACGCAAGGTCGAGCTGAGGGTAGACGTCGCGGGCGGGGCATTCCTCCTCGACGAGCTCGGGGTCAAGTACTCCCCGTACGTGGTGGAATCGCCGTCGGGGATACTCTTAGAGAGCGTGCCTTTCAGCGGTAGAAGAAGAAAAAGGCCCCCTACATCCCACTCCACCACCTCTAACAAGAGATTTCCCTCCCAAAAGCGCCTCACGTTCCCTTCCTGTGCGCGCCACTTCTTCCTCCGGCTCGACCGGCAGCAGAGGGAGCAGGATGGCCTTCCTCTTCGGGCTCGATTCTCGCAAAGCGACTATCAGAGGATGAGAGCCCTGCGCGCTCGCGGCCTCTCATACGCAGACATCAGGGACGCCGTCACCACGGGAAAGGACGGGGGCGCTCCCCTCAGGGTCGCGGTCGCGACTGTCTGGATGGCATGCAGGACGACTCCCATGGCGACCGACAGGCGGTGGGGGCGCCGTGGGTAATCCCCGTTCAATCAGGGAGGCGTTCAGTCACTGTATAGACTCCCACCACCACCACTAGGGACGGTTGATTGACATCTCCGCGTTTGAACGCCCGGCCGACCGTCGTTTTTCCTCAAACGCCCGAATGAGGAAATCGAGAAATTGAATGCGGCGAGAATCAAAGTCCCCAGCAGCGCCGGACCGCCTTCGCCTACCTGCGCGTCAGAGACGGCCCTAGCAGAGTTTCATAAATAGTCAGAGCATCCCCGACGTCGACATGGACCTGATCACAGCTGCGGTCCTGGGTGGATCAGGAGGATTTGGGGTCGCCTTCGCCAGGTACCTCCTCGCTCGCCTGCAGCTCAACAAATGGCTGCGGGACCGGGGGGTCACGCGCTCAGAATGGGCTGACGCGGAGCGACAGCTCGAGGCGGACGAAAGGGGTTTGTGAAAATGGGACGGCCCATTTCTTCGGCAGGCGGGGAAGGTTCTCTCGGGTTTCGCAACGTCCTGAACCCCTTTGGGGTAAGTCGGCTGAGCGTCGATTCTCTTCCGACCGTTTGTGAAAAGTGCGGGGAGAGCTCGATCTGGCGCGGCATGGTAAAACGGAGCTCGAAATCAGGGGTCTATTGGTACAAAACATGGCGTCACAGAAACCCGGCGTTCGAGGACCGGGACAGGCGGAAGGCAAAACCCCCCAGGTACATAGAGCACTTGGTCAGGGCCTAGAGCCCGGCGGCGGCCTCGTCCACGCTGGCCAAGGGGTCGACGTGATTCACCAGGTCGAAGCCGAGAGAGATGGCACACACGAGGCAGTACCTTCTGCTGCCGGTCCTTGGTTTGGCGGCGTAGTACCCGCCCACGCCGAATGAGTTCGAGCAGACATCGCAGGCGAGCTTCCCCCTCCTGCGGAGCATGGCCAGGCGCCTCGAGTCGATGCGGTAGACGAGGACGGAGGCCTGTGTGAGCTTCAGCTGTTGAGCCATGCTAGCGCTCGGTCCCTGGAAGAGAGAGTGCGAGCGAGAACCCGGGGAGGTGCGGTCCCCTCCGCTTTTTCCTGGTGGAGAACCCGTTCCTCGAGCTCGGACGATCGTCTTCAATTCGCTGGAGGACAAGCACGGCGACTATGATGAGTACGATGAGAATCATCCCAAGTCCTAAGAACGGGCTGTTGCCCTGGTTCGTAGAAGGAGGAGCCACCACCGGGAGCGACTGTGAGGCGGTCGTCACGCTTGAACTCGGTCCTGGGGAAGGCGGCTCGCTCGAGCCCGTCCCTAGGTATTCCACCGTGAACTGGGGGTCAGTGCCGTTCTCAGTGTAGATGGAGCCTGCCGGAGCCGAGACCTTCGAGGCGTTCCCCAGGATTGAGACGCTCCCGTTCAACCAGTCTGAAATGTAATAGGCGCCAGGGTCGAAGAGCTGCATCCTGGCATGGCTGGCGTCCCAGCTGAAGGAGGACGTGGTGCAAGTGGTCGAGCTCGCCGAGACGTTCTGTATGAGGATGAAACCGTTGCACCAATCATAGATGAAGACGGGAGCGACCTGCCGCGCCCAGGTCACGTTGGTCCCCTCTGCATCGGTCGTGATCGCGTGACCATAGTCGGCCCACAGAGTCCCATTGGTCGAAGAGGGCTGAATTGTCCCGTTAGCTACTCGCGTGACCCCGAGGCCGTAAGGGTTCGAGATCTCGACCTGGTAGTTGTCGGCAAGATGGACGGGCGCGCAGGTCCCGGTGAGACATGAAGTCCCCCCGGTCGAGTTGAGTACGAATCTCGTCCCGGACGCAGCTGCCAGATTGGAAAGGCTGTAAGATGAAGATGGGTTCACGATTATACTGTGAGTCGACCCGTCGCACGTGAAGGTAGACGGACTCGCCGAGCCTCCAGAAACGGTTATCGTCGGGGTGCTGGTCCCGGAAGGAAGCGTCAGCGGGTTTGTGGTGCAACCAAAGGGGACCGAGACGCTGGGGCCGAAGGCCGCCCCCACTTCAGCCCAAACGCTCGTGACCCCCAGCGATGCAGGGAAAGTCGTGGGCGACGTCACCCCAGAAAGCGAATACTGGGCGCAGAATGCGCCTTTCATGCAGTCGGCTGTGAAGCCCGTCCCTGGACTTATGGACGTCCTGTTGGTCGCGATCGAGCCCACGAGGAAGAATGCGGAGCCGAAGTTGACGTTAGGCGTGAAGGGTGCGTTCGTATGGCCTTCGTTGTTTCCATAACCCACGAGCCCGGTCACGCCAGATACTTCGAATATCTCGACTGAAGCGTTGAGGATGTTGCCCCCGAAGGGGACCGTAGTGCCAGTCACGTTCACTTTGTCCGCGCCCCCCTTGGTGGTGGTGTACCAGATCCCGGTGTACGTGTGTCCAGCAGAGTCGACGTACACCTTAGAGTACGCGTTGGTCAGGTTGTCGCTGATTGTGAAAGAGTACCCGTTCCATTCCTGAAGGGCGATGATTATCATGTCTCCCGAAGCCATGGGAGAGGTGAAGTTGGACAGGACTATCGAGCATGTCGAAGTCCCGCAGCTAGAATACGCGTGGTCCGTCTGGACCAGGGCAGGACTCGCGGCGTGGACCGCAGGGACAGTCGCAAAGGACGCGAACGCAGAAAACACCAGCAGAGCCAGAGCGAAGAAAAGGGGAAGGCGGGCTTTCAAGATCCCCGCCTCTAGGCAGTTATCGTCGCGCTGATTGTCGCCGAGCCAGGAACGTCCGCAGCGTAGACCGTGAAGTAGAGGTTGCCCGCGGAGCCGGGTGTTAGGGTGACTGAGGTCCCAGCCACCGATGAGGAGGAGACGGTGGCCACGGTGCTGTTGGAGCTGGAGGGGGACAGGTTGACGATCACGTTGGTCGAACCGGAGTTTTCGACCTGAAGCGTGACCACGAAACTCTGGCCCGGGCTCAGGGAAGCCGGGGCGCAGCTCGCGGTGGTTGCTGTGAAGGTGCACGAGTCGCCGAGCGAATCACTGGCTGCTGTGATCGCCACGACTTCCTTTACTGTGACGTTCTGGGAATAGTGCCCGGTGAAGAGATTAGAGGCGAAGACAGTTCCGCCGGAGACCAGGAGGGCTGCTAGGATGGCGCTGATCAGCGCGACTTTTGTTTTCTTCCGCACGTTCTCGTTCTGCGCGTCTGCGAGTATATGTGACACGCTGATAGAAACCGGACCATAAAGGAACACTAGAGGACGGCGGATCGAGCCGGGGCGAGCAACAGAGTCAAAAATGGGGAGGGAGCCAGGCTCCCTCTAGGCGTTAAGAGTCGACATCCCCGCTACGTGCTCGTCTGACTCTGCAGGAGGGACCACCATACCTATCTCCGTGAAGGTGAGACAGTTGTGGTCATGTACCTCCTCTTGCAGGAAGAGGTCGCTGCATCTGTCGCAGCGGAGCAGGTGGCGGCTTGCCGCTCCATGACTCTTCTCATCCGTCCGCCTTTCCGCCGGGCGGTCGTGGGTCGACTGGTGGCTTTGTGCCATGAGGGGCGGTCTTGGGAGCCCGTCTAGTTATATGGGACAGGACAAAATTGCTTGATAGACAGGGAGCAGTGCGCCATGTTCTTCACCCCTGCGCTCGCGGAGCTGGCGAAGAGACTGTGACGACGCCCTGCTCATAGAACCTCACCGCGAAGGTCGAGGATATCCCCCTGACATCGTTCTGGACC